>JACRHC010000058.1 GCA_016217675.1 Nitrospirota bacterium | reverse complement strand
GCCTCGAACTTGCCAAGGGAGCTCTTCAGCAGGTCGTTTACTATAACATAATCATACATCTTATATGCCCGAATTTCCTCACTTGCCCTTCTCAATCTTCTCTCCATATCCTCTTTTGTGTTGCTCATCCTCTTTTCGAGCCTGTTGCGCAACTCGGTCATGGAAGGCGGAAGAATAAAAATAAAGACACCGTTACCGTAGGTCTTCCTGATCTGCTGCGCCCCCTGCGTGTCAATGTCGAGGATAACGTCAAAGCCGTCATTGATGATCTTTTCGAGCCGTTTCCGTGAGGTGCCGTACAGGTTGCCATGCACCTCTGCCCACTCCACAAACTCGCCCCTTTGGATCATGCCCCTGAACTTCTTTTCACTGATGAACGAATAATCTTCGTTGTCAACCTCACCCTGCCGCGGCTTTCTGGTGGTATAAGAGACAGAGGTCTTCACATTATCCATGGCCTCCATGATCTTCTTGCAGATCGTTGTCTTGCCTGCTCCGGAGGGAGCCGACACGATGAAGAGGCTCCCCTTACTGTTCTTCATCGTCACCGCCGCCCTTGCCCTCGAGGAACCTCTGGGTAATCGTCTCGGCCTGAAGAGCAGAAAGAATAATATGGTTGCTCTCAGTGATAATGATCGATCGCGTGCGCCTTCCCTGCGTGGCATCTACGAGTTTGCCGGCCTTCTTCGCCTCTTCACGGATGCGCTTCATGGGAGCAGAGCCCGGTGTTACGATCGACACCACTTTAGCAGAGGCAACAACGTTTCCGAACCCGATATTGACAAGAACCGGACTGATATCACTCTTTTTCATACAAACTCTCCCGTAACTAAGGTTAAGATTAAAGGAAGAATCCCCGCCTCAACCTGCTGATCACTGCAGATTCTGGACCTGTTCCCGGATCCTCTCTATCTCTGTCTTCATGTCAACGGCAAGCCTCGATATACCATAATCTGCAGACTTTGATGACATCGTATTGACCTCACGGTTCAATTCCTGAACCAGAAAATCAAGTTTCCTGCCTGCGATGTCACTGCCTAACAGTTCCCTGAAGTGCTGAATATGGCAATCCAGCCTCGCCGTCTCTTCAGAGATATCAGCCTTGCTTGCAAGGAGTGCCACTTCCTGCTGCATCCTCGCCGGATCAAGCTCATTATTGCCAAGCAGGGCATTCAGTTTTTCCTGCAGTCTCGCACCGGCTTCAGGCATTGCTTTCACCGTCAGGTCCTTCATCTCTCTGTTCATCGCTTCGAGGGAATCCATGAGCCTGGCGAGCTCCCCGGTAAGCAACTGTCCTTCCCTGCTTCTCATGCCCTGCAGACTTTCCACAGCCTCACGAAAAACCCCTTGCACTTCTTCTATATCAAAGGAAACATCCGTCTCAATGAATTTATCATGGAAATATGCCATGCTGTTAATGTCCAGAGCACCGGGCATCCGGAACTCCTCCTGGAGTGCCATGAGCGCATTGAATATCCTGCCGGCCACCACGCTGTTAACTTTAAGGTCAGCTGCCTCGCCAGTAATCGAAATCGTTATGTCGAACTTGCCCCGGTTAAAGCGTTCCTTGAGGACATTTCTGAACGCAATCTCATGCTGGCTCAGAAATGAAGGGGCCTTGATATAGATATCAAGAAACCGCTGGTTCAGGGACCGGATCTCAACCCTGCAGCCTGCCTTTTCAGCGCTTCCGAACCCTGTCATACTCTGTGCCATAGCGATCATAACTATAAAACAGCTCACCGGATAAGGTCAAATAGACCTATAAGTTATTGCAATACTTAAATATATTGAAAATTTGAAACTATATGCTATAAAATTAGAATTCATTTTATATCCGGAGGAAACTATGGCTGAAACAGTTGAAATCAGATGGCATGGAAGAGGCGGCCAGGGCACAGTAACCGCAGCAAAGGTACTGGCAGATGCCTGCCTGAGCGGCGGAAGGCATGTGCAGGCCTTTCCTGAATACGGACCCGAGCGCGCAGGAGCGCCCCTGAGGGCATACAATCGCATAGCTTCGACGGAACTGAGGATGCACTGTCCTGTCCTGGAGCCAGATGTGGTAGCCGTTGTTGACGCAACACTCCTTGACAGCATCAATATCGCAGAAGGTTCAAAAGAAAATACGATCTTTGTCATCAATACCACAAAAGATCCCAAAGATATCAGGGCTAAACTGAATGCGGGTCCGAAGCAGCGCGTAGTAACCGTTGATGCCACAAAGATCGCCATCGACTGTTTTGGCAGGGCTCTGCCGAATTCCCCCATGCTCGGAACTGTCTGCAAAGTTACAGGCCTGGTGACTCTTGAGCATCTGCTTGATGACGTCAGAAAGAGTTTTGGCAAGAAGTTCTCCCAGAAAATCATAGACGGCAACCTCGAGGCAACCAAAAGAGGATATGAGGAGGTAAAAGAAGGATGAAAGCAAAAGGATGGAGAGAGCTGCCGCCGGGGTCTGTTGTACTCGAGGGGGGCAGTGCAGTCAAGTTCAAGACAGGCTCCTGGAGGGCCTATAGACCGATATGGATAGAAGAAAACTGCATACAGTGCCTCTTCTGCTGGATCTACTGCCCTGACATGGCCATTAAGGTAAAAGAGGGGAAAAGGGAAGAATTCGACTATGACTATTGCAAGGGATGCGGCATCTGCGCCCTGGAGTGCCCTGGCAAGAAAGGCAAGAAAGCCATTGAAATGGTAGAGGAGGGCAAATAGATGGCAAAGGTGGTAGCAGTTACCGGAAATGAGGCATGTGCAAATGCGCTGCGTCAGGTAAATCCTGATGTCTGCGGCATATATCCCATAACACCCCAGACAGATATGATGCAGAGGTTCGCATCGTTCATAGCTGACGGCAAGGTTGACACTGAATCGATCCTTGTCGAAAGTGAGCACAGTTCCATGTCTGCCTGTATCGGCGCTGCTGCTGCAGGCGGCAGAGTCATAACAGCAACATCGTCACAGGGCCTTGCGCTCATGTGGGAGATGCTCCATATCGCATCAGGAGACCGGCTGCCGATCGTCATGCCTGTCGTGAACCGCGCCCTCTCAGCGCCACTGAACATCCACGGTGACCACTCCGATGCCATGGGAGCTCGCGACACGGGCTGGATTCAGCTCTGGTCAGAGAATGGCCAGGAGGCGTATGACAACACCATCCAGGCGTTCAGGATCGCAGAACATATGGATATCAGGCTGCCGATTATGGTCTGCCTTGACGGGTTCATTATCAGCCATTCTATTGAAAGGCTGGAATATCTTGAGGACCAGCAGGTGAAGGATTTTGTCGGACCGTTCAAGAACTTCCTGCCGCTTCTGGACCTTGCAAAACCTAAGAGCTATGGGCCTCTTATCCTTACAGACCTCTATCATGAATACAAGCGTGCGCAGCACGAGATCATGACCAAGGTAAAAGATGTTGTGCTCGATGTCGCAAAGGACTTTGAGAAGATGAGCGGCAGAAAATACGACATTTTTGAGAGCTACCGGCTTGAAGATGCTGACATAGCGATCGTGATCCTGAACTCTGCCGCAGGAACAACGAAGGATGTGATCGATCAGTTCCGGGAAAAGGGCATCAAGGCCGGGCTGTTAAAACCGAGGCTCTTCAGGCCCTTCCCCTATACCGAGATAGCTGACGCTCTCAAACATACCAGGGCTGTCTGCGTCATGGACAGGGCTGATTCGTTCGGCGGCTATGGCCCCCTCTTCATGGAAGTGAGCTCAGCACTCTATCAGGCGGATACGAAGCCTCTGATGATCAACAAGATCTATGGCCTTGGAGGAAGAGACTATCTGCCCTCACATGCTGCTCAGGTGCTCACAGAGCTAAATGAGATCGCAAAAAGCGGCAGCGTGAAGACCGTAAAAGAATACTTAGGAGCGAGGGAATAACATGGCGACACCACTTACGTTAAAAGAGCTTTCAAAAAAGGAAGACCGTTTTACGCATGGCCACAGGATGTGCTCTGGCTGCGGCGCTCCGATCGTCGTAAAAATCGCCATGCTGGCCACCGACTATCCCGTTGTTGTTTCGAATGCGACAGGATGCCTTGAGGTTTCATCCTGCATATCTGAATTCACGGCCTGGAACGTGCCCTGGATCCATACAGCCTTTGAGAATGCGGCGGCAACACTCTCCGGCGTAGAGACCATGTACCGCTCCCTCAAGAAGCAGGGCAAGTTTGACCAGGAGGTCAAGTTCATCGCCTTTGGCGGCGATGGCGGCACCTATGATATCGGCTTCCAGAGCCTTTCAGGCGCCATGGAGCGCGGTCATGACATGATCTATATCTGCTATGACAACGGGGCTTATATGAACACCGGCATTCAGCGTTCGAGCGCAACACCGCTTGGCGCTGATACGACCACATGCCCCGCAGGTTCCGAGATACCGGGGAAACTCCGCAACAGGAAGAACCTGACGAAGATCATGGCAGCACACGATATCCCCTATGTTGCCCAGGCATCACCTTCACACTGGCAGGACCTTTTCAAAAAGGTGCAGAAGGCGCATGAGATCAAGGGACCGAAGTTCATCAATGTCCTCGCCCCGTGCAACCGCGGGTGGCGGTCAAAGACAAACGATGCCATCCAGCTGAGCAGGCTTGCCGTAAATACCTGCTACTGGCCTCTCTATGAAATTGAAAACGGGGTGACCAGGATCACGGTGACGCCGAAGGAGAAAATCCCTGTTGCAGAGTTCATGAAACCTCAGGGAAGGTTCAAGCATCTTTTCGCTCCTGAGAACGAGGGACTGCTTCAGCGGGTTCAGGATGAAGTTGACAAGGAATGGGCAAAATTACTTAAAGAGGCAAAAACAGATTGATAAAAGCCTGTCTTTATGATATTTTCTAAGGTGTTATGAGCTCAGACCTGGTAATGTATGAAGAGGAGTTCCAGAAGATCGATGAGGAACTTCAGAAGCTGTTTCAGCAGGCCAACGCAAAGGTTGTATTTCTTGTTGACAAAAACGGTCAACTGATCGCCTCAGCAGGCGATACGCGCGAGATCGATACCACTTCGCTCGCTTCCCTTACCGCAGGAAATATCGCCGCAACAGGCGGTATCGCCCGCCTGTTAGGCGAGAAAGAATTTACAATCCTTTTCCACGAGGGAGAGAAAGACAATATCCATATATCCCTTATTGGCCAGCGGGTCATTCTTGTTGTAATTTTCGATAAGCGGTCATCCCTCGGCCTTGTGAGACTCCGCGTCAAAAAATCATCGGAGGCACTCGTGAAAATATTCAGCGATATCACGAGCAAGGCTGAGAAAGAGAAGAGCGAAGGCAAACTCGACGAATCTCCGTTTGCTGAGATCAGCGATGAGGATATCGACAATCTGTTTAAGTAGGTGTGCTAATTAAGTGTCCTTTATAAACTATGCTTCCCGAGAGATCAACTGCAAGATCGTTTACTATGGTCCTGGCCTCTGCGGCAAGACCACAAATCTTCAGTATGTTTATAAGAAGACGAACCCTGATCAGAAGGGCAAGCTCATCTCGCTGGCTACAGAGACCGAGCGCACCCTCTTCTTTGACTTTCTTCCCCTTGCGCTCGGAGATATCAAGGGTTTCAAGGTGCGTTTTCATCTCTATACCGTGCCAGGGCAGGTCTTTTATGCCGCAAGCAGAAAGCTCATTCTAAAGGGCGTTGACGGTGTTGTCTTTGTTGCTGACAGCCAGATCGAGAGAATGGAAGCGAATATCGAGAGCCTCGAAGACCTGCGGATCAACCTTGCAGAACAGGGATATGAACTGGACAAACTTCCCTACACGGTTCAGCATAACAAGCGTGATCTTTCAAATGTTGCTCCTGTAGAAAATATGAACAAACTCCTGAACCCCCGAAATGTGCCGTCCTTTGAAGGATGCGCTGTCACCGGCGTGGGAGTATTTGAAACCCTCAAGAACGTCGCCAAACAGGTCCTCATCGAGCTTAAGAAGCACTATTAAGTCCGGTTTATATCAGTAAGTCAACGCGTTTCAGCAATCCCTCTCTCATTCTTATGTCCCTGTATATCCGGCTTCCTTGCAATGGCGCAAGGCAATGATAAAAAGCACATCTCCCTGAATCCTGTATCTAAGCAGATACCCGGCTGAACCAAAAGGAATAACAAGATCTCGATAATCCGGCATATCCTCAACCGGTTTTCCGATACGCGGGTTTGTAGCAAGTGCCGCTACCGCGGCTCTGATAACTTTTACCGCACGCTGGGCTGCGTCCCTGTTATGCGGAAGAATAAAATCCCTTAGCCGCTGAAGGTCGAGAAGCGCCGGAGCAAGCCACCTCATTTGCACTTAGGCGCCTTAAGCTCCTTGTCTGTCCCCCAGGAGTCGAGCCATTTCATGACGTCATCGTTGGGCGCTGATCTGCCGGTCTGGCAGAACTCGTCCCAGCGGGCAACGGTATCCTGTTTGAACTTCTCCGCAGCCTCTTCACGTTCCAGATACTGGCTGATTGCCTCCCTGGCAAGCCAGTGGGCCGTCCTTTTTTTTACTTCGCCCAGTCTTTTCAGTCTTTCCCTATCGGTTTCGGGCAGCTTTATCGCCATTGGTCTCGCTTGCGTCTGCATAGTTACCTCCTCGTCAATGGTAATACCAAGTATCTAATAGTATCACTACAGACATAGCATGTCAATTTGGTCAGCAAAAGACTCCGTGGATCTTGTCTCTATGTTCTTCCTGGATTGCGATATGCTACGCATGCAGTGCGAGATCTTCAAGGGTAACTTTCCTGAATACATCCCTGCTCCCAAAGCGCTTAACAGCGTCAAGGATTTCTATCCCGGCAATTTTTCCTTCAGAATCGTAATCAACAGCAATGCCTTCATCAACATTTTTTGAAGTAACCGTCGTTTCAACAAAGCGTATATAAAGGGCATCGACTTCCGAATCATACGTTATTCTCATCTGCCTTCTGCGGTTGCCACCTTCTTTGCTTCGATTATTCCGAGCAGCTTGCCTTTAACAAAGAGCGCATAGTCGGCAGGTCCATTAGCGGTCAGATACTCTTCAACAGCATGACAGGCAAGCTTTGCGGTATCAAGGGAATCTTTATATTTGATGATTGTCCAGGCAGGATGTAAAGCCCGCAGCTTTTTGTTAATGCGGTCTCTGCGTGTCTGCCATTCAAGTTCTTCGGTCATGATCACGGCCAATTATATCACAAAACTCTTACTGCCCCAGCCTTTCCGCTATCTCCCCTGCCAAATCTGAAAGCGTATCATCCCTGGCTCCAAAGACCACATACGCGTTATATTCACCAAGAGCCTCAAAAACAGAATCCCTGTCGGCAACAGCGATGGCATCCCTGCCCGAGGCCTTTATGGGAGCAGCAAGGTCATTGCTTGAAATATCCTTTGCTGCTGTGCCGCCTGCATAATAGATCGGCAGAACAATAAGCCGGTCTGTATCCTTCAGACCGTCAATGAATGTTTTAATATAGCCATCCTTCATTATCCTCGTCGGACCGAATCCATGGGGCTGAAAAATATAGCAGATCTTTTCGCTGATCCCCTTCATGGTCTGTATAAGGCTCCGGATCTTGTGAGGATTGTGAGCATAATCATCAATAACAAGGTTCTTGCCATTGTTCAGGTGAATATCGAACCTTCGCTCGATTCCTGAGAAGTCCGGAAGAACAGCCGCAATCTCCTTCAGCGTAATGCCGGTTTCTGCAAGAAATGATAGACAGGCGAGGGCATTATAGAGGTTGTGCCTGCCCGGAAGAGAAAGGGTAAAGTCCTGGCCGTAAACGCTGAATGTGGTATGTAATGGAAAATACCGGACATCCACAGCCTGATAGTCAGAGACTTTATCTATTGAAAATGTTACGGCATCCCGAATCTTACATGTTTTAAGGTTCCAGTCATCGTGATTCAGAAGAACCATGCCGGATGTATTGTCAGACAGTATCTCGAACATCACACCAGTCTCTGCAATGGAATGATGGTCAAGATCAAGGTTCAGGAGCACGGTATGCGCCGGTCGGTAGTTTACAATGCTGCCGTCAGATTCACAGGCCTCGATAACGAGCTGACCGGAATTACCGGCCAGATAATTGCCAGAATTCTTCTGAGTCCTGAACTGCTTGACTCTGCCGCCGCCGATAAAGTTTGGGGACATGCCGAGACGATGCAGGAGGAAAGCGAGCATGCCTGACGCTGTGGACTTGCCGCTCGTTCCTGCAATTGCAATGGTTTTATATGCAGATACAATCTCAGCGAGGTATTCAGGGCGGGTCTTGATTACTATGCCAAGCTCCCGCGCTTTCAGATAATCGGGATTGGTCTGCTCTACTGCCGTACTGAAGACAGCAGATTCAACAGAGCAGTCAAGGCCCTGGCCGTCCTGAGCGACTACCCTGATTCCGTTCTCTTCCAATCGCCTTCTGAGGAAATGATCCGGGTGGCTGTCGAAGAGGCGATCAGAGCCTATAACCTCATTACCTTTATCCGCCATAAAACCGGCAATAGCCGATACACCGCTACCGCCTATGCCGGAGAAAAAAATCTTCAACTGCGGCGTCTACTGTTTGTGGACAATGGCCTTGATACCCTGCTTACTCAAGGTTTCTGATACCTCTACGGCCTTTTTGAAGTTTGCATAGTTTCCGGCAGTCACGCGGAATATGACCTTTTTGTCCTTGTCCTCGATCTTCTTCACTGAGGGCGTATATCCCTTCTCTTTGAGTTTTTCAGCCATTGCAATGGCATTAGCCTCATTCCCAAAAAGACCGGCCTGGACATAATAGGCCTGCTTGCCCTTGACTGCCGCGCGAGTCCCTTTCCCCGCAGGTTGTTTTTCTGCTGCAGTCTTCTTCCCTACGGTTGCAGCAGCAACAGGAACTGCTTCTTTTTTAGGCTTCTCGGCTTCCGCCTTTTGTGCAGACTCCTTCTTTAGCTCTGTTTTTGGGAGGGGCTCCGAAGGTTTTGCTTCCTTTGCCTGTGCCATATCAGATTTTTGCGGCTCAGTCCTGACCGGTATCTCCGGAATCACATTCGGTTTATCAGAAGGTATTGCGGCTGGAGCCGGTTGAGGAACAGGTTCAGGGAGAGCCTTGGCAATCTGTTTTTCAACAGGGGCATGTTTGCCGGCAGTAAAAAAGAAATATCCGCCTACCCCGAGCGCGATGCCGACAACAATAGACGCTGCTATCAGCAGTATGCGTCTGACAGAGCCAGCCGGCTTCTCTTCTCCATATGAAAGATCAACTTCATCTTCAGGGAAACTATCTTCTTCGTGCTCTTCCCGCGGCAGCTTTCCCCTATTCTCGGCACGGGATTTTTCGAGCTCTTCTCCAAAGACGTCCGATTCATCGGTAAACAGATCCCTGTCATCGTCTTCTTTTTTGTCAAAAGGATTTTCCTTTTCCGGCATACGCAATTCCCCCTCTTTGGTCATTTCATTCGATAGTTCTCTTTCATCCTGTTCTGCATCTTCTTCCTTAATAGGATCAGCGACCGTTTCCAGGGTAGATACATGCGCCGTCTCTTCGGTCATCACTTCTTCCTCGTGAAGGAGCATCGGCTCCATCTCCTCCTCAAGGGAGATCTCCCTGATCGTATCGTCCTGCCGCTCCGTGACTGCAAGGTTGCCGAGAACAGCCTTCGTCTTTTCCATGATCTCTGCCTCTTTAAGCGGCTTCACCAGGGTGTCGAGGATACCAATAGTCACGGTGTACTTTGGGTCGAGTTCCCCCCGGTGGGAGATAAGCATGATGATCGGCACTTTTTCCAGGCCCCTGACAGCATGGATGGCCTTGCTCACCTTAAGACCATTCGTATCAGACAGCAGGAGATTAATAAAGATCAGATCAGGATGAATCGCCTTGGCAGCTTCAAGGCCTGCGAGAGCATCAGGTGACGTCCGCACCTGAAGGCCCAGCCGGGTCAGCACCTCATCGAGCATGCCACAGGCTGCTGCGTCATCATCTATGACAAGGACTTTCATGCCTGTTGCCATCCGCGGATCTGTTTATCTCCTGACCTCAAGTTTCCTGATCTGATGCTCCATATCGGCCACCTTTCCCCGTTGATTATACAGGATTAAAAAGAAGAGTATATAGCCGGCAACAGGGATAATGCTGAAATACATAATATAAGTCGGAAGTTGGGAATGCTGCAGAATCTCGACAAATTCAGACATGCCAAATTTCAGTGCAATAAAGATAACAGCACAGCACAGAAAAATAAATTGCAGAAACCTAAGGAATTGCTGCAGACTTTCTTCCTGGCGCCTGAGGGCATCGAGTTCTTTCCTTGTGAGATCAAAAACACAGCTCGCGCATTCCTTTCTGCCGGGCACACGGTGCTTTCTGCAGAGCGGGCTCTTGTTACATCGCGGACAGGTGAAGCTCTCCTCCTGGTGCACGTAAGTATCACAGACCGGACATTGCGTCAGTACACTTCGTTCATCAACAAAATCTTTTCTTAAGCGAATTTTTTCCATATCTACCGGCCCCCTGCAGACATAGTTTCACTCTTCGGTGCTGACCTGAAATCTTTTTGTCTTCGTATCAAGTCCTGCTCCCTTGCTTCTTCAGGCACTCTCATGAATATTATATCCTCATTTCGTGCAGACACAAGCTCATTTTGCTCTTCGTCCTCCATCGCTTCGACAGCGAAAAGCTTCTCTTCAATACCGGGCGACAGGTATTCAACCGCATCGCCCCTGTCAAGCCTGTTTCTCAGTGCAACCTTGGCGAGCACCCCCCTCTTTTCGAGGATGATACCGACGAATTCATGACTCATCCGATAGCTTTCGCCGTCGAAATTATAGTCTCCGTCAGGCTGCTTGCCGAAAAACATGCCGGTAGTATAACCGCGGCTGCTGAACATGGAGAGTTCCCTGAGCCACCGGGGATTCACCTGATAGGATTGGCCGCCGCCGAGCTGATCAATCGCCTCCCTGTAGACCTTTGTAACACCGGAGACATAATTAATACCCTTCATCCTGCCTTCGAGCTTAAAGCTGTCAATGCCTGCGTCAGCCAGCAAAGACAGGTGTTCTATCATACAGAGATCCTTTGAACTCAGAATATAGGTTCCGCGATCGTCTTCGAATACCGGCAAATACTCCCCTTTTCTCTTCTCCTCCATCAGCGCATAGTTCCACCTGCAGGAGTTGGTGCATTCACCCGTGTTTGCACTCCGCGATGCAAGGAAACTGCTTATGTAACACCGCCCTGAATAGGAAAGGCAGACCGATCCATGCACAAAGACCTCAAGCTCGACAGATACCCGCTCGCGGATCTCCTGTATCTCCTGTACGGAAAGTTCCCGGCTAAGGATCAGCCTTTTTGCTCCAAGATCCTGCCAGAAACCTGCTGCCGCTGCATTCGTGATATTTGCCTGCGTGCTGATATGGATATCGATCCCAGGCGCATGTTTCCTGCAGAGAGTAAAAACACCCGGGTCAGAGAGAATTACTCCGTCGGGTTTCACTTCACAAAGAAACGCAAAATGCTCTTCAATGTCATGAAGGTCTCTGTTATGAGGAAAGATATTTACCGTGACATATGCCTTTTTTCGCTTGTCATGAGCATACGCCACAGCCTGCTCAAGCGTCGCCCCCTGAAAGTTGCCGGCTTTGCCTCTCAGACTGAACCGAGAGTCGCCGAGATAGACCGCATCTGCGCCATAGTGGAGAGCAGTTTTCAATTTTTCAAAGTCGCCTGCAGGTGCAAGGAGTTCAGGTCTTTTCATACCGTAGCCTTATCTTCTGACAATGACTTTTTGTGGCGCTTGATCGCCCGGAGGGCAAGGCTATCGCACCGCTCATTTTCAGCATGGCCATTATGGCCCTTTACCCAGCGCCATGTTATATCATGCGGTTCTGCAGCCTTGAGGAGTCTCTCCCAAAGGTCTTTATTCATAACATTCTTCTTCTGGGAGTTCTTCCATCCTCGTTTTATCCAGTCGTTGATCCACTCGGTCATGCCCTTCACCACATAGCTGGAGTCCGTTGTTACCGTAACCTGACAGGAGACCATTAATGCCTCGAGCGCTGTTATCACACCCATAAGCTCCATTCTGTTGTTCGTAGTCAAGCCCTCAGCGTCTGAAAGTTCCTTCTCTTTCGCCTCACAGCGCAATATAGCCCCAAAGCCTCCAACCCCGGGATTTCCGCTGCATGCACCGTCAGCAAAAATCTCGACAACGGGTAATTTCTTCTCTTTTTTCATTTTGATATTTTACCCTTTTTCAGCCCCCCATTTCCAAACGAAGGGACTCGGAAAAGGCAAATATACCTGGATCGCGCCCAGATTTGGGTCGGATTTGTCTGTGCCGATTGAGCGAAACCGCAGGCGTAGCAGAGCTACGTTGAGGATTTTGAGATTGAGACGCGGGCAAAGCAGGCCTGAAGATGGGATGCGAGATGGGCTATTTGGATTTTCCGCGTCCCTAATGCCTGCTTTGACTTATTTATCCTCATTCTTTATCCTAAAGCATGTCTGAAGGATGGATCACACTGCTCGTAACCTATGATCAGCTCGAAGCAGAGATGGTCAAGGACCTGCTTGAAAGCGGTAATATAACGGTTGTGCTGAGGTCTGCAAAAGTCAGCCCCTATCCTGTGAATGTCGGCAAGATGGGCGAGGTAAAGGTCATGGTGAAAGAGACGGATAAGCAGACAGCTGAGGAGGTCCTCAGAAGGTTCAGGGATGAAGCAGGAAGCATGGATGAGGAGTTGACCTGATCATGGCAGAAACCCTTGAAGACCTGAAAAAGCAGGTCTTCTACGATATGCTGAATATCGCCGGTCGGGTATTCATCGCCATAGCATACAGTGATGATGTGGTTATCGGCAAGAGGGGGTTTCTTCCTGAAGAAAAGGAAAAGGGCCTGATTCTCGTCTTTAATAATAAGATGAAATTCTCATGGGATGACTACGGCATATCAACAACCCTTGCCTTCGGCCAGACGCCTGAAAAATGTTTCATACCGCAAAACAGAATCATCACAATTTTTTCGCCGGAACTGAATGCGCAGTTCTCTACCCCACCCAAAGAGGGGGAAGATTCAAAAGTACCGCAGAAGAAAATGAAATCCGCAAAAGAGAAGAGCACTTCTGATAAAAAGGTAATTAACGTAGATTTCAAGAAGAAAAAACAGTAGCTGTTTTCATCGTCATCTTACGGGATTCAGGAAGGTTATTTATGCCCGTGGGTGGTAAGTCTTGAATACTTTCTTGATCCGGTCTGTCGTTACCTTCGTGTAGATCTGAGTTGTCGAGATGTCCGAGTGGCCAAGCATCTTCTGCAAGGACCTGAGGTCAGCGCCTCCATCGAGAAGATGGGTAGCAAAGCAGTGCCTGATGGTATGCGGTGAAAGTTCTATGCCTGACTGTTTGCCGATGGCCTTCAATGTCTGCCAGAAGCGCTGCCGCGTCATGCCCTTTCCGCGTCTTGTCACAAAAAGATACTGAGACTGTCTTTTTTTCAGTATCTCGGGCCGTTCCTTTTCACTATAGTTCTTTATCTTCTCAAGGGCACGCAGATTCACCGGAACAACGCGCTCCTTTGATCCCTTGCCTAACACCCTGATGAAGCCTGCATCAAAATGAATATCGCCGAGCTTGATGTTGACGAGTTCGCTCACCCTGAGCCCCGAAGAATAGAGCAGCTCAAGCATGGAAGAATCCCTTAAGGCAGTCTTGGCTGAGAACTTGGCATCAAGCAGGTCTTTTACATCAGACACGCTCAGGGCCTTTGGCATCCGCTCCCACTTTTTCGGCGTCTGCAGATTCTCCGTAGGGTCGTCCTTAATTCGTTTTTCGAGGAGGAAAAACCTGTACAAGGCCTTGATCGAGGATATGTACCTGCAGACCGTAGAAATGGTGTAACCATCGCTTCTGAGCAGTTCAAGAAAATTCAGGATATCCGACTTGCCTGCATTGACAGGTTCCCGGTCCTGCTCTTTCATAAAGACAAGATACTTATTCAGGTCTGTTGCATATGCATTGACCGTATTTCTTGAAAGACCTTTTTCTACGGAAAGGTACGTGAGGAAGAGATCAAGCAACTCCGCAGGCAAGGTAATCCTCAATCCCTGTTGAATGCTTTAGTCTGTCGTACAGCATCGGCGCCATCTGCATGAGGTTGACCGTATCTTCCCGATTGTAGCAGATCAGGCGGTCAAGGGCTTCGGAAGATCCTGCCCTGGCCTGCTCCCACATTTTGACTGCATCATATCCGTCTAATCCCTGAACAGATTCATCCCGTTGAATGCCAAAATCATGCTCGAGTTTCTTCAGACCTCCCCTGATGCCAAGCCTTTTGGCAGCAAAACAGAGATCAAAATGGGGCATGGGGAACTCTATGCCGCGAAATGCCTGCTGAAGAAAGGGGACATCAAAGGCTGCACCATAAAAGGTGATGAGACATTTATAGTTGCTGAGCTCCTTATTAAGGATCTCTGTAGTAAGGTTCTCTCCCCTTACAAAACACTTGTAATCATACCCGTCATAGAGACCGACCACGGTCACGTAACCGCCGCTGTTTTGATGCAGACCATTTGTCTCGATATCCAGGCAGACTGTTTCACCTTTGAATGTTTCAAAAAGCCGCCACTGCTCACGACGCTGCACTGCCCTGCTGAAATAGCCTGCATTACGGGCCTTCAGCTCAGACTGAAAACGGAAGAGACTCTCGTTAAAGAGCCTCTTCCGTTCAGGACTGAATATCTGGATATCATCAGCGCCAATAAAGTCATCCCATGTCAGGACGCCTTCCCGCCAGAGCTTCTGTTCTTTTTTCTCGCCAATACCATCAAGGATGCAGAAACTGTTTTCTATCATTCATTACTTCTTTCCTGGAGCAGCGGACATCGATGCAGGTGCTGACGATGCAGAGGATTTTCTCTCATCCATGCTGTTGAATATCTTCATACTCTTCACTGCAGACGGGTCAGCCTTTGAGCTATGGCACATGCCGCAGAAATCTCCCATTTTGGCACCACGGGCGGTATCTACTCTGAGATATTTGTGGTTCGGATTTGACGGATGGGGATCATGGCAGCCCACGCATTCGAGCTTGCCCTCCCTCAAGAGCATATCAGGAACATTTGCCACTTTGGCGTTAGGCACGACGTTGAAGGGATGACTGTGGGTTGCCGAAACAGGAGCAATCCCCATCCCGCCTTTTTCTATAGTCTCATGACAACCGAGACAGAGCGCAGTTGTGCCTGAAAAGGCCTGCTTCGTCCTCGGATTGGTCGCTTTCTTATTCGGATCTACCGCAAAGATAAGCTCAGCCTTTGCCGTATGAATCCCATGGCATCCAACGCAGTTCAGACCGTCATGCGCTCCGGCAGCAAAGGCAAATACCGGCATCGCAAGAACAACGATAAAAACCCCAAAAACCCTCAACAAACCCATAAACGTCTCCTCCTTGAAAATAGTTTCTTTATTATACTGAATGGGGCCATGATCTTGCCATTAATTCTGCTGACCCATTCATATTATGCCCCTTCTCTGTCATCTGCCGTCTCCATACATTGCACTTACCTCTGCCGTATAAGAACCATCATTGTTATAGATAAAAAGCGGATTTTCGATCTTGATGCCTGGCCTGGCTTCCTTGACTGCCTCGATCAACACGATTTTAGACTCTGCGTCTGCATCATTATGGACAAATCTGACTCTTTTGGGCTCAAGACGGCATTGTCTGAGAGCATCAACAGCCTCAAGAAGTCTTTCAGGGTGGTAGATCATAAAGAAACGGCCTTTTGCCTTGAGTAGATAAGAGGCTGCCTCCGCAAGCTCGCTGATCCTGAGGGCCAGTTCATGACGGGCAATGGCCCGCTCCTGTCCGCTGCTCAGTCTTCCTGTTGTCGGCTTTCTAAAGGGAGGATTAGATACGACAAGATCATGAGTCATGCCTGCGAAGGTATCTTTCAGATGCTTTATATCAGCGAGGACTGCGCTTACCCTGTCGCTCAGCCCGTTGATCTCTATGTTCTTCAGGGCAAGGCCATAGAGCGATTCCTGAAGTTCTACAAGAGAAACGCTCGCCTTTGAATACTTTCGCGCCAGAAGCAGACCTATAATTCCTGAGCCTGTCCCCAGATCAGCAATATTTCTTGCGTACCGCATATTGGCAAAGGTATACAGGAGAAGAGCATCGACAGAAAAACGATAACCTTCTTTGTTCTGATAGACCTTTATGTCCCGTATGCCGTCAAGCGTTGTTTCCATTGCTATTTCGCCGTCAGCAGCCCCAGGAGGTCATGGAAGCAATCAATATGCATATCCGCATTCTTTAGAAGTCTCGCATCCCTGTAACCATAGGTAACCGCGCAGGTTAAGGTGCCGGCGGCCCTGCCTGCCTCGATGTCGAAGTTGCTGTCTCCGACGATCACTGTATCAGAGGGCCGACAGGACAGCGCCTCCATGACCTTCATAAGTGGTTTTGGAGACGGTTTCTTTTCCCCGACACTATCGCTTCCCAGCACGAGATCAAAATACCGGAGCAGTCCGAGATCTCCAAGCACTGCCTTAGACAGGGATTCTCTCTTGTTCGAGACTACAGCCTTTCTGAATGAAGACAGATCTTTCAGCGTGTCAACAACCCCGGAATAGGGCACCGTAAAATCAACAAGATGATCTGAATAATAGGACATGAACCTGTCAAGGGTCAGGGAGTGGACGTCACAACGGTCCGGACCAAGAAGGTCTTCGATAAGTTTTGTGATACCCTCGCCTACAAGGCCTTTTGTCTGCTTTGCTGTAAGCTTCTCAATGCCGCAGGGCTCTATCGCATAATTCAGTGCATTGGTCAGGTCAACACTTGAATCAACCAGAGTTCCGTCAAGATCAAATATAATCAGTTTTATCATAAGGTATCGATTATACCGGAATCCCCTGCGTACTTGCAGGAGAATTGCCGAATTTCAAAACTTCCTAACTATCAAGCTATAGATATATTTAATTGGTTAATTATAATTATGAGTATGGTAATATCTCCATGTTTTATTGATATAACCTATGGGACAGAAAGGAGGCTGCAAGCAGCAGGTCAGACGCATCCGGCATGGCAGTAAAAAACATAAAATAATAAACGGGGGTTAAGATGAAGAAAACTTTGACTGTCCTTTTTGCAGTAGCGTTTCTCTCCGGAGTATATCTTGCATTTACTGCAGCAGGAGTCTCCACAAAATCTTCTGTATTGGCTTCAAAAAAGAATTATGCTGCAACCATGTACATAGCAGGCATGGGAGGACACTTTGCCAAGGCTGACATTACGATTGACCCGGACAATATCGATGATCCGATAAGGATCAGCGCTCTGGACAGGGTTGTTATCGGTGACAAGACAACGCATCCGACCCATGATGCCCGCATAGACATCAATGATCCGAATATACTCTTCTGGTCAACCTATACACTTGATTCCAACAAGAAGATGCATGTTGGCAAGACTGATCTGAAGACAGGTAATGTAATCCTGGATATCGCCCTTGATCCTGACAAGAGGGCTCCCGGCGAGAAGCCGCCCTTATACTGCGCCTCAGGTCAGTCAAAAAAATATTATATGCCGGTCTTTATGGGAGCTGAGGGATTTATCGATGTCTTTGACAAAAAGACCCTTCAGCACAAGCACCGCATGTTCGTAAGTGATATCGGATATCCGCTCGGATCCTATGTCTTCGTCCACGGCATCAACTCCAATGATATGAGAAAATTCATCATTTCAATAAATCAGAAGGGCGAGGACGGCAAGGCGAACGGCAAGGTTGACTTCATCCTTGTTGATCTGCCTTCTCTTGAAAAAGGCAAATGGAAAGTGCTGAAGAAGAATACGCTCACCGGAGAGCCCGGCAAAACAATCACTTTCAGACAGTTTTTCAGCAAGAATGACAAGTATATATTTGAGTCTGCTGGTGACCGCTTCTGGCTGATCGACGCAAAATCACTCAAACTCGTTGATGAGAAAATGACCCTTGGCCAGAACCATGATGCAATGCCGACTGCAGACGGCAAATATGCCGTTCTGACCCTCAGGACAAACACAGAGGGTTGCGATGCTGACGGTAAGGCAATCGTCGGAAAGACCATTACAGACGGAACCCTCCAGGTCTATGACGTTGAAGCCAAAAAGATTATCGGCAAGACTGTCTCTGTCTGTGTTGACTGTCATAAGGGCATTGGCCTTGGCGATAAGAGCGCCATACTCTGTGGCATAGACGGAAACTGGAAAAAATAGGCTTATAGCAACATGCAATGCAGCTTAATAATTGCTGCATTGCATGCTTTTTTTTACACATTCCCGACCTTACGTTGCCTCTTCAGTTTATCCCCTTTTTCACCTCATGATATGCAGACTTCGGATATGATAGAATTGAGAAAATGATGGGAGGCTCCATATGATCATCGGTATACCAGCAGAGATTAAGAAAGAAGAATTTCGGGTATCAGTCACTCCCTCGGGCATCAGGGAACTCAGAAAATCCGGACATACTATTCTGATTGAGACCGGAGCAGGGACAGGCAGCGGATTTGCAGATGATGAATACCTTCAGGAAGATGCTGACGTTATAGACAGGAAAACACTCTTTGAGCAGGCAGAGCTGATCGTAAAGGTCAAGGAACCGCTCGCTTCAGAATATGATCTTTTGAGGGGAGACCAAGCCATCTTCACCTATCTGCATCTTGCGCCGAACAGAGAACTTACCGAAACTCTGCTGAAAAAAAATGTTGCGGCCTTTGCTTATGAAACTTTGGAAATAAAAGGCTTACTTCCTCTGCTCATACCAATGAGCGAGGTTGCAGGAAGAATGGCTCCCCTTATGGGTTCATTCTTCCTCCAGAAGTTTCATGGTGGCACAGGCCTGCTTCCTTCAGGCATTGAAGGTGTCAGGCCGGCCAAGGCGGTCATTCTCGGCGCAGGTGTTGTCGGGATGAATGCTGCACGCATAGCCTCAGGCATGGGCATGGATGTCATTGTGCTGAACAGGGGCATAGAACGGCTTCAGAAGATCGATGAGCTGTTCATGGGCAGAGTAAGGACCCTTTCCCTCTCCGGCGCGAATATTCAGCAAGAGATTGAAGATGCAGATATTGTCATCGGAGCAGTGCTTGTGCCGGGGGGGAAGACTCCCGTGCTGATTACTCGGGATATGCTTAAAACCATGAAAAATGGGGCAGTGATCGTTGATGTGGCGATAGATCAGGGAGGCTGTGCAGAGACCTCGCGGCCTTCAACGCATGATAATCCGGTCTATACGGTTGATGGCGTTATTCACTATACGGTAGCAAATATGCCGGGAGCCTATCCGAGGACTTCCACATTGGCTCTGGCCAATGCCACGCTGCCTTACATAAAAATGATCGCTGACATGGGCATTGAGAAAGCAGCAGACGACCTCATTCTGAGAACCGCCTTAAATACCTATCAGGGCAGAATCGCACACCCGGCCCTGGCTGAGGCCATGAGGTGAGAGATCGGGCTGTCTACAGGCCTCTGGGCATGATCAGGGATTAAACTGTTTTGGTTTAAAAGCC
Organism: Nitrospirota bacterium; assembly: GCA_016217675.1. Taxonomy (GTDB): domain Bacteria; phylum Nitrospirota; class Thermodesulfovibrionia; order Thermodesulfovibrionales; family UBA6898; genus UBA6898. Next base: position 6,290 of record JACRHC010000058.1, on the reverse strand, counting down.
TAATGACCCGCATGCTCCTTTGACACATTCTGATACACTACAGACGAGATCGTCCTGATGGTATCTGCTAACGCCTCGAATTCGCCGCCCTTTGACATGATGCAGATGAGGTAAGGATGCATCGGATGGTACACAATGCCGCAATCATGCAGTTGTTTGAGACCAGTAGTCGTATCAAGATGCTCGCCGAACTTATGTGCCACCTCAATATTTTCGGGAACGCCGCCTACAATGCCATAAGCAAAATAGGCATTGCTGAGATATTGGAGCGCCCGCTCGGAAAACTCGCGGTTGAGGTACGTGGCATTGTACAGGATCCTGAAAAAGGATGCATATGTCATTACAGAAAGAAAGTCATCCTGAAGCTGCGTTCGGGGCTTACCCATGCTCAACAGGTCATAGACCCGATCAAGTTCGCGAACATCCACGGCGGCTGCAAGCAGGGTGAAGGCGTCATTGTCCGAATACACGATCATGCGGTATATGAGTTCATCAACAGTGTACATCTGACCCGGCTTAATGATCTCGTCAGGCTGGAAGGACTGCTTAGAGGTATATTCCTGCCTGAGGGTATTTTTCACCTGCTTTGTCAGAAAAGAAGGATCAGCTTCCGCCTGCTTGAGAAGTGCTATCATCATCGGAACTTTCCTGAGGCTGGCAGGGACAAAGCGGTCTGTCTCACCGATGCTGAACCATATGCCGTCATTGAGTTCGCGAAAGTAAACGGTAACCTGCTGAGCTCGGCCGCTCACTTTCGACTTGCGCACCACTTCATTGACTTCTTCCCGGAAAGAACTCAGCTCTTTCTTCCGCATCGTATCACCTGATGCGTCGCATTCGAGCAGAGGGTTGATGTAATGGTAAGACCCCTCCCGCTTCTGCACGATAATGGGAGCCTCATCGTAATTCACATAGCTGTGAACCCAGAAGCCGATAACACCGCCGGCAAGGAGGAACAGTGCATATGGCAGCCACGTTTTACTATGAGTCCTGATTATCATAATCGGTTTAATTTGCCCTTTTTCTCTGCGGAATCTTTAAATTACCAGGGCTTCAACATCTAAAGCACCCCTTTCGCAGCACCGTCTATGCCATTCGGCAAATGCTTATTTATCATACCTGCAAGAGAAGCTCCTTCGCAATTCCCGATATTACTTCTACCTCAACCTCCGTTTCTGATCTTACAAGCCTCCGATCTCCAGAGTCATCTCCATCACCTGATCATGAATTGCGGTAATCAGCCCGCTCCAGTGCTGCTGCCCTGCATCGTCGATTCTGAAGTTGTATCGCCGATCTGGCAGTCTGAACTCGGCAATGCCTGCTGCATCTGCTGTCACAAAGCGTCCAAGATACGCGCCTGCCTCACTGAAGAGATAGACCTTTGCGTTGGGGACAGGTGCCCCTGCCCTTGTGATGACAAGCCGCACCATACCCTCAATAATAGTTATGGTTGTATCCGTTGCATTGAAGTCCGCTGACCAGAACTGGGCACCGAGATAATCAGCCCTTATTTTGTAATCCGCATCAGGCAGGAAGAAGAATGCCTGTCCATTGGGGTCTGTTGTCCTTGTTATTCCCTGATATGCCCCTGCAGGGGTAAAGAGATAGACCGGGATATCGGCGATAGGCAGTCTGTCAATGCCATATACGCCCTGAATGGCTACGGCCCTATTGCTGTGCGGCAAAGAAAGAACCGTCTCTGTGGCATCAGGTATGGTGATGATATCTGTCCAGTATTGGTATCCCAGATAGTCGAGTCTTATCCTGTAACTGCCTCTTATGAGACTGAAAGATGCCATACCCGAGACATCAGTTATTCCCGAGATATTGAGGTAAGTTCCTGTTGAGTTAAAGACATGGGCAATGACCTCTGCAAGTACGCCTGAGCCTGTATCTGCATGGAGCCTGAAGATGGTCAGAGGCGCTGTGATCTCAACGGTGGTTGTGATATCTCTGTCTATGCCTGCGGTGACTTTCAACTGCTGTGATTGATAGTCTGTCCTGAAGGTGTAGGTTGCCTCAGGCAACCTAAAGTTAGCTCTGCCGTTTGAGTCTGTCAATGCTGATACATTCAGATAGGTGCCTGTTTCTCCATATACATAGACCCTGTTTCCTGCTATCTCCTGGTTATTGATGTTTACATGGATATGGGCAATACCCTCGGGTATGGTTATGGCTGCGTCCTGATAACTAATGGCATCTGACCAGAACTGCTGGCCGAGGTAGTCTGTTCTTGCAATGAATGGCCTGGCAGGCAGGCTGAAGAAGACCCTTCCGTTTGCATCGGTATTCTGGGTACTGTTCAGGTATGTGCCTGAGGGGGTAAAGAGATATACAGGGCTATCGGCTATGGGCGAGATATCTGTCCCAAGCTGTCCCTGCACGGTTATGGAAATATCTTTATGGTCAATAAGCAAGCTCTGGCTCAAGGTCTGAGGTATGGTTATCACCTCTGTCCAGAACTGATATCCTAAATGGTCTATCCTGAATTGGTATGCGCCGTCTGCAAGGCTGAAACTGACCTGTCCGTTTTGGTCTGTTGCTCCTGAGAGGTTCAGGTAAGGACTGCCTCCCTGATTAAAAACATAGCATTTGGCATTTGCAAGGCCTGTTGTCTGGTTTTTGAGAACTGAGAGGCCGAAGGTGCCTCCTCCTGTTGATATAGTCAGTGCTTTTGTCTCATCAGGGTTCAGGGTCTCGCTTCCTGACCAGAACTGTTTTGACTGATAATCTGCACGGAACTTGTATATGCCTGAAGGCAGAGGGAATGAGACTGCTCCGTCTGCATCTGTTGTTCCTGAGATATTGAGGTACGTGCCTGCTGAGTTAAAGACATAGACTTTGACATTCGATATGGGCATGCCGTTGCCTGTGACTGTTACGTCTGCATCTGACATGGGTATGGTTAGGCTCAGATCTTCTCCTGCAGTTACTGGTGACCAGTACTGCTGGGACAGATAGTCGGCCCTGATCTTGTACATCTTGCCTGTTGGCAGGTCATAGGCAGCCGTGCCTGAGGAGTCGGTTGTTACGGTCTTGTTGACGTACGTGCCAGCACTGGTGAAGAGGTAGGTCTTTATGCCGGAAAGCACAGGGGTTATGGACAGGGTCGCTGTCTGTTCTGGGACCAGGACTGTTGCTGCGCCTGTATTGGGCAATGTAAATACTGGAGACCAGAACTGGTATCCAAGATAGTCTGCCCTCATCTTGTAGTTTCCTGAAGCAAGGGCTGAGGTGCTGAAGGTCGCTGTTCCGTTTGTGTCTGTTGTCTGTGAGAGGTTTGTGTATGTGCCCGTATCTTTGAAGAGATAGGCCTTGATGCCTGCGAGTTTCCTGCCTTTGGATGTTTCTACAGAGAGGGTAAGGGTATTGAGGGTCCTGAATGAGGCCTCTATGGTATGGCCTGAGGTTATACTGCTGAAGGTATAGGAGGCTATTGCGCCAGCTGATATGCCGTCTATCAGGACATCGGCTATTGCGTATCCGCTGTTTGGGGTTATAGCATAGGTCTGGTTCGTTCCGTGATCAACGGTGATTGAGCCAGAAGGGGTTATGGTGCCGCCAGCGCCTGCTGATGAGGTTATGTCATAGCTGTTTATGCTGAAGTTGGCTGTGACTGTCTTGTTGGTATCCATAGGGAGAGATATCGGGTTAATGACTGAGGTGATATCTCCTGTCCAGCCTGTGAAGTGATATCCTGTGTTGGGGGTTGCTGTGAGTGATGCTGATGCGCCTGATACTGCATAGGATCCGATACAGTCCGATGGACAGGTGGTGCCAGCGTCTGTGACGGTGCCGCCTGCTGTGGGATTAACGGCTACGGTCAACGTAGAAACACCTGTCCCGGTTACAACAACACCAAGGACGGGTGAATCAGGATCGTTTGAGGCAATGTTGAGGGTCGCATTCCTATGGCCTGCTGAGGTCGGCAGGAATGTCATATCTATATGGCATGTACCGGAGGGTACCACTGTTGCGCAGTCATTGCTCTGGCTGAAAAGCCCGGCATTCGCACCGGACACAATGATTGAGGTAATGACAAGGTCCATTGTGCCGGTATTCGTAACCGTATATATCCGGGTGACAGGAATGCCGATATTCGAACTGCCCAAGTCAAAAGTCGGCTGCGGAAGGGAAATGTTCGCGGCGCTCAGTGCAAAGATCAGCCGGTTGCCGACTTCGTCATAGGTATATGCCTCGACAAAGCCGGTGTCGGAGGCAACCTGCGTGAGGCGATAGGCATCATCATAGGTATAGTTGACTGTATAGCCGAAAGACAACAACGGCGTCAGCATAACAATTAGAGCTGCGATGACCCCGATTAGAACTTCATACTTCAACCTTTGTCTCATTGCCCCTCCCGATATGAAATACTTTACGATTATCTCCATTGTCATGGCTTTGTTAAATGTGCTGACCTGCCCTAATTGTTTCCCTGTATCTTACTTCTTGAGCACCGTGCCCCCTCAAGGGCTGACCCCTATGCCTCCCTCTGTTTAACGGAAAAATGCTATGCCAAACTTTGCCGCTAAGTATCCCAGGATGATCATTCCTATAAAGATCAGAACGACTTTAATCATATCCCACTTGAACATCGTTCCTCCTTATGTGCCATTTCCCGCTCCCCCTGGAGTCGCTGGACCAAGATAGACTGACGGACTACATTTGCCATTGCAATCTTTACAAATTTTAATGAAGACTCCTAAATAAGTTCCATTTGGCATTGATGTCATCACTGGAATGCTAAGGGGCATAAGAGCACACTGGCCCTCCGCTAAAGAATCACACACTGCGGCTGCTCTTTGAGCCATATTCATGAAATAATTGTAGCCCAAAAACCACCCCAGGCCCGGAATACCTGGCGCGCTAAATAATCCGGTTGGGTCAACTCTATTGATGGGGTTGTTGCCCGTGTAAAGGTAAGGATTTGTCTCAGCCAGGGGTTTTCCGACACTATCGACATACTCGTACAAATTCACCGTCCCGCCCTCAAACCCAATTGGATCTTCGCTTATGAAGCGACCAGTATTGGGGTCTTGATAACGCGCTCTCATAAAATTATAGCCGTTCGGCTCGGCCATGACACCATACTGGCCGACATACTTGAACGGTTGCGGAATTGTTTCAGTCTGATTCAATATCCTGCCAAACGAATCATAAGAGTATGCATTGACCAAATTCTGATTTTGATCTGTCATGGCGACTGTGCTGCCAATTGCATTGAAGTGGTAGCTGTAAACCGCATCATTCGGCGTAACCATTCCAAGCAACCCTTGCCCATGAATATATAACCGGGTTATGTTCTTGCTCCCATCAGCCTCTGCAAGGACATTGTTCATGTCATGGATGTAATAGGTTGTCACGCCATTTCTTACCGCCTTCAGCCTGTTGCTCTTGCCGTCATAAGAATACTGAGCATTGAACGCTCCAGTTATGGTTGCAAGCCGATGCTCATAATCGAATGTGTACGTCTCATCTGCCTTATTCGCAATCTGGCCTTCAAGATCATACCCGAATGTTGTCGGCCCTGCTGTCTCAAGCCTATTTTTCTTCTCGTTATACGTGTATGCAGTACTTTCAGGATTTTCCACAGGAGCCAACGGTTCATTGATCTCTGCCTGCATCCTGTTGCCGATTCCGTCAAGGATCGGGAAACTATATGAAGCGATGATGCTGTTATCCGTCTTCTTGTTATCGAGACTCGTCAGACGATTGGCACTGTCATAGCCATAGGTCGTCACTGTTCCATTGAAATTGGTTAAACTGGTCAAACGCCCTGCAGCATCATAATGATACGTCGCTGTCTGGTTCAGCCAATCGAGCCTTACGGTTTCCATCCGGCCCAGTGGACATACCCATAGATAACTTTCTTGCTGCCCGGATATGTGAGCTCCTTCAGCCTTCCTGCCTCGTCGTGCTTATAAACAACCAAAAAGCCATGCGGATCTGTGACTGTCACGGTCCTGTTGGCATCGTCGTACAGATAGGTCGTTGTGCCGAGGCTGTCTGTCATGCTCGTGGTCCGATCCAGTTCATCGTTGGTAAAACTGACTGTCGAGCTGTCAGGATAGGTGATGGTCTGAAGGACATTGTCCGGAGTATACGAGTAATTGATTACATCGCCCTTGCGGTCAGTCTTTGTCTTTAATCTCCCTGCCTTGTCGTAAACATACGTCGTCACCCTTCCAAGCGGGTCGGTCTTTGTAGTCACAAGGTCTGTCTTGTCAAAGGCGGTAACTGCTAATGCAGGGTCGGTCAGGCTGGTCATAAAGCCTGTGGGGTCATAGGTG
>JACRHC010000057.1 GCA_016217675.1 Nitrospirota bacterium | reverse complement strand
GAGGAAAGCGCCCTGTCCGAAGTAATTGACGACGAGGGCAATGAAGGCCACCACCCAAGCCTGTCTAATGGGTTTAGCTCCGAGATGTCCCATATCAGCATAGAGCGCCTCCCCGCCGGTTGCGCAGAGAAAAATCTCGCTAAGGGCTATGAACCCAGCCCACCTGTTTTCGATAAGGAACCTTATTCCATAATAAGGGTTCACTGCCTTCAGAACCTGCGGGGCTTCGACAAGGGAAATAATCCCGAAGACAAAAAGAGCGATCAGCCAGATTGCAGTGATAGGTCCGAAGGCGCCTGCGATCTTGTCGGTACCTTTGCTCTGGACGGCAAAAAGGGCAACGGCAATGAGCATTGCGGTGAAAACTATCACGTTCTTGGGGAGAGTCTCGAAACCAGGGATGAGGACTACGCCTTCGACAGCGCTCAGGATGCTGATTGCAGGAGTTATTACACCATCACCCATGAGAAGGGATATGCCGATAAAGGAAAGAAGTGATATGAAAACGATGTTTCTCCTCGATCTGAGCCCGGAGGTCAGTATTTCCTTTAAGACGATTGTGCCACCTTCGCCCCTTCTGCTAAGTCGCATGGCAAGAATGACATATTGAAGAGATACCAAAAGAGTCATGGTCCAGAGAATCAGAGACATGACGCCCATGACATTATCAGGAGTAGGCTTCAAAAGGAGAAAAACTACCGTAACCGTATAAATAGGGCTTGTGCCGATATCGCCGAAGACAAGGCCGAGCGAACGGATAATCCCTTTTATTGGTGAGGTCTTTTCTGACATATAGGGATATTATAAGAAGTAAGATGCTTTAGGCAACAACAGGGCTATTGTCTGGTGGGTAGAATACAAAAAAACATGTATAATGGAATGGCTTCAGGCAGTTTAACAAAGGAGAACGTGTGCAGAATATTCCCATATCGCTTGCTGCTGCAGGCATGGTGCTGGCAAAAGAGATCAAGACTGACGATAATCCGGCAAGTCCTCCCATATGCGGAAAGGGTGTAACCCTTACCGCTTCGCTGATCAACAGGCTCGCGGGCATGGGGGTCCAATCTGTTGTCGTTGAAGGGCATCCGGTCAGGCTTGAAGGAGAAAAAACCCTTGCGGAGACCCTCGAAATTCTTGACAAACGGTTTGCGAAGGTGTCCGGAGATCAACTGATGCAGAGACTCAGGGAAATTTACCGGAAGCAGATCATCAGGTCCTTGGGAGATGCTGATGGACAATAAGCGGGCGGAGATACGAAGTATTATCAAGGACACCAAGTCCCTGCCGACTCTTCCCGGTGTTATTGCAAAACTTACCGCGCTTGCCGAGAACAATAAGGCGTCGGTTAACGAAATGGCACGGGTAGTCTCTTCGGACCAGGTCCTCTCTGCCAAGGTCCTGCGTCTGGTGAACTCTCCTTTCTATGGTTTTTCCGGCCGCGTCTCAACAATCTCGAATGCCCTGATACTCCTCGGCGTCAATGTTGTCAAAAGCCTTGCACTCAGCAGTTCTATCTTCGAAATGATGGAGAAGAACACGGTGGGGCTCTGGGAGCACTCGCTTGGCGCTGGTGTTGCAGCAAATATTATCGCAAAAAAACTGAACCTGCCAGAGATAGAGGAGATATCTACGGCTGCTCTTCTTCATGATATTGGCAAAGTGATCATCAAGATCAAGCTTGAGTCTGAGTATGACCATCTTATTGCGCTGATAAAAGAAAAGGATATGTCCATGCTCGAAGCAGAAAAAAACCTCCTTGACGCCGACCATGCAGAGATCGGGGAATGGCTCGCGCGATCCTGGTTTCTTCCCGAAAAGCTTATCGAGCCGATCGCTTTTCATCACAATGTCGAGAAGGCCTCAACGCAGCTTGCCAAGACCGCTGTTGTCCATCTTGCAGATGTACTGGTTAAGGCAAGCGGTTTTGGCTTCAGCGGTGATGATTATGTTCCCCTCATTCAGGCAGCGGCATGGAAAAAGTTAGGGCTCAACGAGGCAATGCTCGAAAATATTGTCGCTGAACTTGAAGAGAAACTCGTAGACTGCAAGAACTTCAGCCTGGAGATACAGTCGGAAGGTGACACAAAAACTTAGGATAACGGTCATTTCAAAGGACCGTGACTTCTCATCCCAGATCGGACTTTGGCTTCAAGGCAAGGGATTGCAATCAATTCTGCTGCATGAGCTCGGCAGCGTGCTCGGCATTATCTATGTTGATCCCCCAGACGTCGTCATTGCAGACCTCCGCCATGGTGACAGCGAAACGCAGAACCTGATACGGGATCTGAGGGGCGACAGCTATTTCAGCATGCTTCCGGTGATCGGCATATTTGAAGAAAATGCTGAAGAGACCTTTGACTGGTCCGGCTGTCCCCTGGATGATTTTATTGCCTATCCATTCAACCACGCAGAATTCTTCAGCCGCATAAACCTTTCTCTCCAGCGCATAGGCCGGGTACTTGATAATAATCCTCTTACCAAACTTCCCGGCAATACGTCAATTCAAAACGCGATCGAAAAGGCGCTCGGCAGGGACCTGGCCGTCTGCTATATCGATATCAATAACTTCAAACCTTACAATGACACCTATGGTTTTTCCCATGGCGACGAGGTGCTGCGCATGGTTGCCCGTATCATGGCGAATTCCGTGAGGGAGGCCGGCTCCGGAGGTTTTTGCGGCCATATCGGCGGCGATGATTTTGTCTTTATCGTAAACGTCGAAAAAGCTGAATCGGTATGCCAGATGATCATCGATCATTTCAGGATAATAGTCTCCGACCTTTTCGGCGAAGAAGAAAAGACAAGAGGTTTTTACCGTGCAAAGGACCGTCTGGGGAATGAGCAGGAGATCCCGCTCCTCGGCATTGCCATAGCAGTTGTCCCGATGAACACGCCCAAGATGACCCACTTCGGGAAGGTCGCTGAGGTATCGGCTGAAATGAAGAAGTATGCAAAAAAATCTGGCGAGAGCTGCTACGTCGTTGACAGGAGAAGAACCTAACTATTCAGACGGTCCGAAGATGACCTCCCGTTCTTCGAGGTCTACCTTGTCCACCCGCACGGTAAGTTCCTGGCCTATCTTGAATGACCGGTTCGTTCGTCTGCCATAAAGCCTCATGGTCCTCTCATGGTATTGGTAAAAGTCATCAACCATAGAAGAGATATGCAGGAAGCCTTCAACGTAAAAATCATTTAGCCGTATCCTGATACCATAGGACGAGACGCCGACGATCCTGCCCGCAAAGATGTCACCAAGCTTATCTTTCATGAACCAGGCCCTCATTGCCCTGATTACCTGAAATTCTGCTGCATCCGCAGCCCTTTCTGTTCGGGATGAGCTGAAGGCAATATCAGGAAGCATGGTCTCAAATTCTTTTTTGCGTTGATCGGAAATGATCTTTTTGAGCAGGATCTCGCGAAGGATCCTGTGCACAACAAGGTCAGGATAGCGCCGGATCGGCGAGGTGAAATGTGTATAGGACGTTGAGGCAAGGCCGAAGTGGCCGACATTGGTGACTGAATACCTGGCCTGTTTGAGGCTTCTGAGAATAATGTAATTGATGATCTCTTCCTGAGGCGTGTCCTTTATTGACCTGAGGATGTCCGGGAAATCCCTGACAGTGAACTTCTTGCCGGCTGTCCTTGAAAACTGTTTCACTACGCCCACAACGTCCTCAAGCTTCATCGGGTCAGGCTCTTCATGTATCCGATATATGCAGGGCATGCCGAGGGACTCGATATGCCCTGCAACTGCCTCGTTGGCAGCGATCATGAACTCCTCGATGATCATATGGGCAAAATTGCGTTCCGCTTTTATGATCGCCTCGGGGCTTCCCTGAAGATCGAGGAGCACCTCAGGCTCAGGCAGATCAAAATCAAGGCTGCCCCGTTCAAATCTCTTTGACCTGAGAATAGTACAGAGTTCTTCCATGAGTTCAAAATTGTTCAGGAGGCGGCTGTATTTCTCACGTTCCGCATCATCCTTGTCGATCAGCACCTTTCTGACAGACGTATAGGTCATTCGCTCGTCGCTGTTGATTAGGCTGGAATAAAAGCGTGCGCCCAGACGACGCCCGGAACGATCAAAGTCCATCTCGACTGTGAAGGCATTGCGGTCCACCTTTGGCTTGAGACTGCAGAGATCTTCTGAAAGTTCTTTCGGCAACATGGGTATTACGCGGTCAGGCAGATAGACACTCGTGCCGCGTTTCCGCGCTTCAAGGTCGATGGCAGAGTCCCAGGGAACGTAATATCCAACATCAGCGATATGCACCCAGAGTTTGTACCCATGGTCAGAGCGTGCTATGGATACAGCGTCATCGAAGTCTTTTGCGCGCTCTCCATCAATGGTGACCGTAAGAAGATCCCGGAGGTCTTTTCTCTTTTCGATTCGGTGAGGAGCAGAGGTCCGGCCAGCTGACAGTTTTGCTTCATCACTGACTGCCTTGGGAAATCGTCTCGGCAGACTGAACTCATCGATGATCAGTTCTACCTCACCAGCAGGGTCCTCAGGTTTTTTTACAATCCTTATGATCTTGGCTGCAGGTGGTCGTTTATCCGTAGGAAAGGAGATGATCTCAGCGATCACCATTTCTCCGTTCTTTGCCATGCCCCTGTCCTGCGGAGCAACATAAAGGTCAAAGGGAATGGATCTGTCTTTCGGTTTTACATATGCCCCTGCCTTGGTGATGTCGAACGTGCCCAACACCTTTGCATGGGCCCGCTCAAGTATCCTCATGACCCGCGCTTCACGCTTTTTCCAGTTCTCGATCCGCACCATGACACGATCACCCTTCATGGCGCCGAGCGTACCTTTTGGCGGAATGAAAAAGTCGCGCTCTCCCGGTTTTTCCGAGATCACAAAGCCATAGCCGTCGCGGTGGGCTGCAAAATATCCTGTTGCAAGATTCATCTCTTCGGCCGGGCCGTACAGGCCTTTGCGGTTCATGACGATCTCGCCCTGCCTGAGCATATCCCTGAGCAGTCTTTTTAATGCACGGGTCTCAGGTTTGCTCAGCCCCATCAGGCGAGCAATGTCTTTAAAGAGCATGGGCCGGGACGTCTTTCCCCTGAAGAAGGCGAGTATGGTTTCTTTATTCAGCATATGGAGCAATCATAACTCCCCCAACCCCCTCTTAGCTTAAGAGGGGGTGCCAAGACAACAGCAGGTGCCTTAAGCAGCGGGGGCGTTATTGTCAATGCACTCATTAGCAAATTTATCTCTTTCCCCAGTTGCCGCTGCTGTCCTGAATCCACCAGCCCTTTTTTGCAGAATCACGGCGGATCGAGGCGAACTGCGCTGTTGCCTGCGGGATCACCTGTTTCAGGTTGTCAGAAGTCTCAGGCTGCCGGTTGATCCTTATGATGGCCCTGGCCATACCGTTGATCACGGTTTTTCTGTTCTCGTTTTCAGCGTCAATGATTTTTTTATCTGCAGGGGAGAGACCTTTCTCTCTTTCCATGAGCAGACCATTGTTGCCTTCGCCAACCCCTCCACTGTCACGCAGCCTGTCTGTGTCGGCAATCCGTGCCCCCATCTCCTTGTACGCGTTCACAACATCCGGCATCTTTCTTACTGCCTCAGCGATCTTGTCAGCCAGGCCCGGCTCCTGGGCGTACGCAGACCGCACGAACTCGAACTGTATGGAACTTTCCGGTTTGCCGGCAGGTTTATTCTCGTCGATCTTCTTGTCTGTTCCCATCAGTTCTTTCTCAAGGACCTTGTACGCCTCTTTGACATCTTTTTCAGGAAAATAGATATTTACGGTGATCACGGCACAAGCTGCGATAATGAATGTCAATCCGAACAGCAGAACCCTGAGATGCTTCTTCATAATTGTATCCTCCCTCTTATTCTTTCTTTGCCCTTTGGGCTGCTTCTGTGATGGTCCACATGAGATGATCTATGGCGATCCGGTTGTTAAGAGGTGCGACCTTTACGGACAGGTCAGTGATGCCCAGAAGGTTCCTGTTCGATATCTCAAGATCCCTGAATATGACAAAACCATTCTGAATAGCGAGGCCCATGATGCCCTTATTGAATCGCCTTTCGCCAAGGTATGCCCTTAGCTGAGGGCCGCCGATCTTTTCAAGGAATTCCCTGCTTATTCTCGTCTGTTCTCCCTCCGAGCTGTAAGTCCAGAAATCTGCTTTGCCGGTGATATCTGCCATGCCGGCCCCTGAGCCCTTTATTGTTGCCATGCCGTCAATCTTGCCGGAGATGTACCCCTTGATCGGAGGTATTTCCTCGCAAAGCTGCGTAAGGCTCACGCCATCAACGACGAGCCCGGCCCGATAACTGAGGCCGTCAGAAAGATCTGCGAACCCTGTGCCATTGAGCTTTCCTCCAAACATCTTAGCACTAAAACGATTGATCTTCAATGAGCTGCCTTTCTGCTCAACCCATAGAGATATGTCTTCGAGCAACCTGAATCCATACCGTATTGAGCCTATCTTTACCTCATTACCGAAAAACTGTTTTGTCTCTGCATAGTGCTTTTTCTGCGCTTCAAAATCATCCCGCTCAAAGGAGGGGATGGGCAGAGAATTACGCTCCTTGCCGGCTGAGTTGAAATGGATTGGCACCATGCCGTTGATCGGGCCGAGGGAGTATTCATTGTTTTCGCCTTCTATGGCAATATCTCTCAGGAGAAGGGTCCCGTCTGCGCTTGTTGCGCCGCTGCTGTATGTTGTGAGAAGATTCATCGCAATGCTTCCATTCATGCCGGCGTACAGAAGGCGGTCCGGAACAATGTCCCAGAAGGCATTACGGATATCGCTGATCCTGGCTTCAGGCATCAGAAGACTCATGCGAAGGGTGCGGGCATCTTCAAGAAAGTGGTCAGCAGATCCTGACAGCTTAAGCGCAAGACCGGCAGCAGACGCATCAGCCGTAATGTCTATGTCCTTGCCGCGGAAGACCATGTCTGAACTGATTGTTGCGTCTTTAAGCAGGGCCTTGCCCTCGGCATTGATTATTGAAATATTCTTGCCCCGTATGGATGCCCTGCCGGTAATGCTCTCAGAAGAGGCTACTGTGCCTTCGAACGACAGGTTCTCCGCGCTCCCGGATGCAGTATAGGGTGTTTTGAAAAAAGATCTTGCAGCATGTGACAGAGGCGTTAGGTTTATATGCTCCGCTGTCAGAGTCATGGTTACAGGAAACGGACTATCTGCTGATCTTCCCTTTGCGAAGATCCTGACTGAACCCTCAAAGAGCTTGGCAGAGGGGATATCAATGCTGAACAGATTGTTGGCAATGCTGCTCTTGCCGATGATCGGCCCGGAAGAAATATCCTGGAATGCAATCTGCTGCAGAGTAAAAGATAGATCGCCGGAGAGGTCCTTCTCGCCGCTGGACAGAGAGACCGTGCAGTCCAACCCTTTTAATCCGGCTTTTTTGTCAGGATATGAGGCGCTGAGATTTTTTGCCTCCATGATGATCTTTCCCGCGGGCCGGGGCAGCCTTACGGTTACGCTGTCTCCTGCTGCGCTGAAGAGGTCGCTCACTGCCTTCAGGTTCTTTATCATGACGTTATTGTTGTCATAGTCAACGAAAAGATCTGTTCTGAGATGCTCTGTCTTGTATTTGTCATAGGCCAGGTTTTGGGCTTCCAAAGATGCCATGCCGGATGTGATCTTGCCCTGAATCATGCCGTCAAATGATGTATTGAGATGTCCTGCTCTTACAACCTTGCCCATCCAGTCCATATCAATGCCTGCTAAATCGAGCTCTGATTTGAGCATTATCTTTTCGGGCTTGCCTTTTCCGTCTGCCGCAAGCGTTATCTCCACGGGCTGTCTGAATAGTGCATCGCCTGCCTTGAGAATCCTGGCTGATGCCTTCAGTGTGACCGAAAGTTCTCTATCAGCGGCAAAGATTATTTTACCATCCAGACCCTGAACATCAGCCTTGTCCATCTTAAAAGCCCCGTTGCTGATAGTCATTGTCCCTGTTGCCTCTGGCTGCTTGGAAGAAAGAGCTCCCTTTACCCGGATCAGATCCGATGTGATGATGCCGCCGATCTTCAGGCCTTTCCTGTAATTGAAAGATGCAAGATTGAGCCTGTTGATCCTAATCTCTGCTGAATACGATGGCGTGCCAGCCATGTTCTGAATCTCGCCTTTTGCCTCAATAACTGTCGAGTCTCCTGCAGTGAAAAGGGCCTTGCTGACTCTTAATGCTTTTTTATCTATGTCCAGGAATGCCTCAGTGGTCAAGGACACTGCGTTCATAGCGTTCTTCCTGAATATGAACATTTCTCTGCTTTTCAACTGCGCTTCAGTCCTGATCCTGATGCCCTGATCAGTATCTCTCTCAGCGTTGATTGATATGCCTGCCCTGCTTTTATCAAGATCAATGCCGTATTTCGCAATATGATCTCTCAATATAGAAAGATTGATATCACCGGATATTGCCGAGATGCTGAACGGTTCTGTTTTATCCTTGAGATATGCCCATCCCTCCAGAGTCATTTTGTTGCCGTCCCAAAAAGTTAGGGAAGCTTTGAAGGATGTTTTTGTGCCTTGAGCTGATGAGAGATTGTTCATGGACAGATTCATATCTCTCACACGATAAAGAGATTTATCATTGAAACTGAAGCTCGCATTTTTGATTGAAAAGTTGTCGATCAGGTAAGCCGCAGTTTCTTTTTTTGAGAGGAATTCTCTGAATTTATCAGATATATTCAGCCTGCCTTCAGCGGTCCTCACGGAAAGTTCGGGTGCTGCCACTTCAATGCTTCTGAAAGAGAATCTGCCCTTAAAAAGCTCGCTAAATCTCATATTAAAACGGATCTTATTGATCCTCAGGAGGTCACCCCGAATAAAGCTGTCCTGATTTCTGATGCTGATGTCAGCAATAGTCATCCCTCCGGCAGAGTCAAGAAACACGTCTCCAATCTCGACTTTCTGTCCGATAAGAGTTGTTGCCTTAGCGGATATCTGTGCAATAAGGGTCTTTTTAAGCGACAGGTATTGGGAATAGGCAAGAATTATAATCAGGATAATGATGGAGCCGAGAAAGCCGGACAGTATCTTGCTGGTTTTCCGCATCTTCAGTGGCATAGGTTCATTTTACATCCGGACGGGGGAAATGGACAGCTACTCGGGTTAAAACAAATGACTCAGGATTTCTTCTTTGGTCTTGCTCTTTTATCTCGTAATCTCATGATTCTGCCAGTAGTCGGCGACAATTCTGCCTCAATTTCCTCAACGGCAGGAAGGCTGCCCTTGAGTTCGGCGGCAGCGTTATCTTGAAATTGGTGATCGCTTTCCCCTGACGCTCATGAGCCTGCGCCTCAATCTGCATAGCGAGAACATGCGTGACCATCCATGTATCTGGGCCTGTTGTGCATAGACGCGACCCTAATAGCCCTTTTAAAGAACCATGCCTTACTCATCATTCTCTGTCCGCTGCTGATGTATCCTTATCCTGCCTGGCTCAATTATCCAGAGCTGATTTTCGACAGACATCCCGGAGAGAGATTGAAGGAATTGTCGGACAAGTTTTTCCAATAATTCGAGAGACGGGCTGCCTGTCGCCCTGATAACAGCAATACCGCCGGTTTTTTCAGGAGGGAAACGGGTCACATCCGAAAAGTCCAGATCAAGTGTTACAAGGCAGCGCTGTTCTGCGCAACAGGTGTCAAAAAGTCCTATGTCTGAACATCCCTGCAACATTTCATCACGTACTGTACGAGTGTCATGCCCGGCGTCGCGGAAGATCTTCTGGGTTCTTGTTCCGAAATTTTCATCAAGTTTGACTTTCATGCTGCTTTTCAGACATGAACTTCGACATATCGTTCACGTGACATCTCCGCGCCATAAGCTATTGCAGCACGAACATCGTCTTCAGTCAAATGTGGATATTCTTCAAGAATCTCCTTAATGGTCGTCCCGTTTGCGAGCATATCAAGGAGCAGGGATACCCAAATCCGGGTGCCCTTAATGCAGGGTTTGCCGAAACAGACATTCGGATCAATGGAAATTCGCTCCAAAAGCTGGATCGCCATGATAAGCCTCCTTAATTAGATGTTTGTAAAAGTATACCACAATCGGTTATTGGAGAAATCCGATACAGGACCTCGGCAATGAACTTTATTTACAGAATTTCTTCTTTTGCTCCAATTGTATCTTCCTGACTTCAGGTGAAAGAAAGTTCTCACGGGTGACGACCTTTCTCCCTGTTTTTGCTTCCAGTTCCCGCCTTGCTTTTCTGGCAATGCCCCCGCCTTTTCCCCCGGCTTCTTTATTTTCATCCATGCCGGTTGCACTCACACTCTCTGTTATTTGACGAGTTGAAAGTTCTGGAAGAGCGGTAAAGATCAGTTCTGCTTCGCTCATATGGTCCCGAAGGTTCTGCGTCTTCAGTCCCTTTAGTTCTTTGTACTTTTTTACCGACACCCCTGTCCATTCCTGATGGATAAGATTGGTCAGAATGGCATACTCCTCTTCCTTCGTTATTTCGTAGGTATTACTTGGCTCAAAAAACCGTAAAGGTTACGAAATGCCTGCAGCTTGCAGGTTAAATTCGGCTACTTGCACCCCCAGTTCCTCGCTCAAGTCCAGCGCTACTTCACGCCGTTGCAACATAACTCTTATTGCAAGCCGAAACTCGGGTGACTCAATGCCCGGCTGCAGTTATATTATCTACCAATAAATTTCTGTAATTTCAATAGGTTAAATTCATTAACCCTCTGTGCCGCCCGCTCTTCCGCATGCCTGCTGAATCTCTCTGCCATAGTACCCTCCTGTTTTTTGTCTTACCTTATTGTAATGGACGACCTCCCCCATTCAGTGTCCGGGGTTACGAAATAGATGCTTTGGGAGCATCTTTTTTGTGTTATGATGGTCACTGAATCAGCCTAAAAGAGGGAGATAAGGCCTATGAACAGCAAGATCATCTATGAGCGTTTTCTCTGGTTCGAACGGCAGGTAAAGAAGGGGAAGTTTCCGAACACTACTTCTCTTGCGAGAAAGTTCGAGATGTCCACCAAGACAGCTCAGAGGGACATTGACTTCATGAGAGAACGACTTGACTGTCCCCTCCAGTACGATATGACCAGAAAGGGTTTCTATTATGAGGACGAGACCTTTACGCTGCCGGTCATGCATATGTCATCATCAGAGTTCTCATCCCTTATCCTTGCAAGGAAACTGCTTTTAGATATCAGCGGTTCGATAGCAGGTGATCTGGAGAAGGCGGTGCAGAAGATCACCTCGGTCATCGAACGGCATGCAGAGGCACCCGAAAGCATAGACCGCTCGGTCTCTTTCCATGTTATCCGGCAGTCACCGGTAAAGGAAGAGATCTTTAAGGCAGCACTCGAGTCATGCATAAAGAAGCGGTCGCTGACCTTTACCTATGCATCGCCGGCTCACAGCGAAAAGACCGAAAGGACAGTGGACCCCTATCATATCTTCAACTATATGGGTAACTGGCATCTCATAGGCTATTGTCATCTGCGGAAATCCATCCGGGACTTTCATATGGGCAGGATCGCAGATCAGAGGATCGGGGATGAGACCTTCTCTATACCCAGGGGCTTTGATTTTAATAAATATTTCGATTCTTCGTTCGGCCTTTATAAGGGTTCAACAAAACAAGAGGTGACCATCCGGTTCCAGCCTTCACATGCCATTTGGATCAGGGGTCAGGTCTGGCACAAAGACCAGGAGGAGCGCACATTTGCGGACGGAACGCTGGAGCTGACTTTCCCGGTTGCTGACTTTAAGGAAATATCCAGAGAGATTCTGAGGCTCGGATCCGGGGCAGAGGTGATCAAGCCAAAGGCACTCAGGGATCTGATCAAGGACGAGGCTGGCCGTATCTGCAAGACCTATACGTAATGTCCATGAACAATTGAACCTTTTCACCTGCTGTGGCTACAGATGCCGCATGATTTTGTCCTTCACTTCCGTGAAGGTGTACTCGTATTTTTCGGGTTTTCTTCCAAAACAGGTGCCGAGGCTTTCATAGAGCCCGATCTCGGTCACATCGACCTCTCTCCGCTTGATCGCTTCCGAGGTCTCCTTAAAAAAGATCTGGCTGCCGTCAACATTTGCCACGGTTACGCCTGCCCTGCCTTCTATCAAAAGCAGGACTGCTGCCGCGCCGGTCTTATATCCAAAGGTGACATCATATGCTGATGAACCGCCGCAGCGGACGAGATGCCCCGGCATAACTTCGCGGACTTCGGGAACCTCATACACACCAGGCGCATACATGCCGGTCTTCTTCATGAATTCAATGACCTCGGGGTCAGACTTGAGTCGTTTTTCGAGCTGCTGCCTGACGAACTTGCCTGCACCGGCAAGCTTCTTGTGGCCAAAGGCATCGACACCGGCTGATTCGTCATAGAGCATTTCACCATTGGAAATTTTCAGGCCTTCGGCCACGACCATGATATAGGTCCCGGCCTTCACATCGCTTCGCATGACGCGGCCGAAATAGGTCATCTTCATATGCTCGTACACGATCCCGAAATCCACCGGAATCTCCGGGATCAGGATACAGTCAGCCTCAGCGCCAATGCCGCCCCGGAATGCGGTATGGCCGACATATCTGCCAAAGACCTCAACAACCATAATCCGGTTGTGGCTCAGTCCGGTTGTCTTGAGGTCCCGGGTAAATGTCGCGATTCTGTTTATGGACGAGTCGCCGCCAACGCTGTAAGGCTGCAGGTCGAGGTCCATGGTCTTGGGCACATGGATGCAGGGTATGCCTTGTGATGAGAGGTCAACGACAACGCTGCCCGTGTCATCCCCGCCGCTGATTACAAGTGCGTCAATACCGAACTTCTTGAGCCCTTCCTTGATGCGGTCATACTTCTTTTCGTCCTTTATCTTGCTTATCTTCACTCGTGAATGGCCTGCCTCAGAGCCTGCAAGGGATGCCTCGATACGGCTGACACGTTCTGCATTAAGGAAGACGACCTCGGGCAGTTCGATAAGGTTATAGAGGCCTGCATACCCATTGGGAATGACAACAGATTCGATACCAAGGGCATACGCCTCTCTGGCAACTCCTTTGATTACCGCATTCAGGCCGCCGCAGTCTCCGCCGCTTGTGATGATCCCTATACGCCTTATCGATGCCATAAAACCCTCCTGATAGGTTATTGGTTCTGTGTACAAAGAAGTTTATACGATAAGGGAGATTTTTTAAAGAGGCCGGCAGCAGGCGCTTTAGGCACAGGCAAAAAAATCAGCAAACGGTGCTCAAGGATCACAGAGAAAATATTCCTGGGTTCCTATTTCACCCTTATTATCAACCCCGGATCGAAGTTTCTGCGGGTATGACTGTTTCTAACTCACGGTCCTTACTGTGGTCGCGCGCTATCAGCATATATATGGAAGGCACGACAAAGAGGGTGAAGAGTGTGCCGACAAACATGCCGCCTACCAGCACCAGACCTATGGAATTACGGGCTGCTGCACCTGCTCCGGTCACAAGGGTCAGCGGAAAGTGGCCTGCAATGGTTGCCGCAGTGGTCATAAGGATCGGCCGCAGACGGGTCATGGACGCTTCGCGCACTGCCTCCAGTTTGGTATGGCCCTGCAACTGAAGCTGATTGGCAAACTGCACGATCAGTATGCCGTTCTTCGAAACCAGTCCGACCAGGGTGACCAGTCCGACCTGGGAATAGATATTGAGTGTTGTTGTCCAGCCTCGGGTCCAGAAGGGGGTGTTTGGGTCAGGTATCTTCAGGAAGGTGAAGATCAGGGCGCCGAACATGGCGAGCGGCACTGAACCTGCCAGGATGACAAAGGGGTCGCGGAAGCTGTTGAACTGGGCAGCCAACACCAGGAATATGAGAATGACGGCCAGTCCGAAGGCAGACAGGAACTTGGTCCCCTCAGTGCGCAGCTGGCGCGACTCGCCGGTGTAGTCGAGCACATATCCCTTCGGCAGGATCTTGGCTGACTCGTCCTCCAGAAAGCGCAGGGCCTCGTCCAGCGGCCGCACAGCAACGCCGCTGATCTTTACTGCATTGAGCTGCTGAAAGCGGTTGAGCGAACGCGGCACGACCGAATCCCGCAGTGTTGCAATGGTGCTGAGCGGGATCAGGTTGCCGTTGGGACCGGTGACATGGATGTTCCGGAGCTGTTCAGGGTTAAGGCGGCCGATTCTCTGGATCTGTGGTATGACCTTGTAGCTGCGTCCTGCGATGTCGAACCGGTTAACAAATCCGCCTCCGACCATGCCGCCCAGGTCTGTGCCGACCTGTGCCAGGTTGATGCCGAGGGCTGCTACCTTATCGCGGTCGATGACGAATTCGGACTGGGGCTGGTCGATCTTCACATCGATCACCGGAGGAAAGGCGAACATGTTGCTCTGCATTGCCTTCATCTGGAGCTGACGGGCAAAGTCGAGAATCTGATCGGTCTCAGCAGTAGAGGCCAGGATGAACTCGACCGGGAACTGTCCGCCGCCAGGGAGTGCAGGTGGTGTCACCGGGAATATCTGGATCCCTGGTATGGCCTGAAGCTTCTGCTGTACTTCGGGCATGATCTGAAACACGTTGCGTTTACGCTCATCCCACGGCTTTGCGACCATGCCTCCGAACCCTGAACTCGGAAAGGTTATCTGGAAGGTGAAGTCGGTTTCGGCCACACTCATGAAGACCTCATTGACTGCAGCAGCATACCGGCTGTTCTGGTCAAGGGTCGAATTGGCCGAGGCGTCCAGAATGCCGAAGATGACCCCCTGGTCTTCAGTTGGGGCCAGCTCCCTTGCCGACATGATGAACATCGGCACGGTCAGGAGCGAAACAACGATCCAGACTGCATACACTGCAGGCCGTGCTTTCAGGGTCGCGTCAAGCCGCCTGCCGTACATATTTTTGAGGCGGTTAAAGTCACGGGAGATGCGGCCTGCCAGACCATGCTCGCTGACCCCGGGCTTGAGAAGCCGTGCGGACATGAGCGGCGACAGGGTCAGGGCCACGATCCCGGAGATGGTGACTGCGCCTGCCAGGGTGAAGGCGAACTCGCGGAAGAGGGAACCGGTCAAGCCGCCCTGCAGGCCGATCGGAAGATATACCGCTGCCAGGGTGATGGTCATGGCGATGATCGGCCCCACCAGTTCACGCGCTCCGATCAGGGCTGCATCAATAGGTGATCTCCCCTCGCCCAGATGTCGCTCCACGTTCTCGACCACCACGATGGCATCATCAACAACAAGACCGACAGAGAGGACAACAGCCAGCAGGGTGAGCAGATTGACCGTGAAACCGAAGGACTGCATCAGGAAGACAGCGCCGATCAATGAGACCGGGATCGCAACAACCGGAATGAAGACCGAGCGGAAGGAGCCGAGGAAAAGAAAGATGACGACCACCACGATCAGCAGCGTATCGCCGAGGGTCTTGAGCACCTCCTGGATGGCGTTCGTTATATAGTTGGTTGCATCGTACGCTACGCGGGACTGCATGCCGCTCGGCAGATCGCGCTGGATCGCATCCATCTCAATCCGTACCCGCTTGATAACATCCAGAGAATTGGCATTCGGAAGAGGCCATATTCCCATAAAAACCGCTGTCTGGCCTGAAAAACGCACCTCAGCATCATAATTCTCAGCGCCCAGTTGAACGTCAGCGATCTCCCCTAACCGCACGATACTGCCGTTTTGCTCCCGCACTGCGAGGTTCCTGAACTCATCCACCGTGCTCAGATTCGTGTTAGCGGTCATATTGACCTGGATGAAAGACCCTTTGCTCTGGCCGAGTGCAGACAGAAAATTATTAGCAGATAGAGCCTGGCGAACCTGTGCAGGGCTGATATTCAGGCTGGCCATTCTCTCAGGTTTGAGCCAGATACGCATTGCAAAGGTGCGGGCGCCGAGTATATCAGCCCGCTGAACACCCTCGATGGCAGACAGACGCGGCTGGACAATGCGCACCAGATATTCGGTTATCTCATTCTGCTTAAGCATATCCGAGGTGAAACTGAGGTACGCAGAGGCAAACTGGCTGTCAGCAGATTCGATGTTTATGATCGGCACCTCGGCCTCAGGGGGAAGATCGCGGCGGACCTGATCGACCTTGGAGCCGATCTCAGCGAGCGCCTTTGTCGCGTCGTAGTTGAGCTTGAGCCTCACTTTTATGGTGGACTGGCCGAGACTGCTTTGAGACTCCATATACTCGATGCCGTCTGCTGCTGCGATGGCCCGCTCCAGCGGTGTTGTGACGAAGCCGCGCACCAGATCTGCACTCGCTCCAATATATACCGTGGTGACGGTCACTGCCGCATTCTCACTGCGCGGATACTGACGGACATTGAGGGTGCGGACCGCCTGCAGGCCTGCAATGATAATAAGAAGGTTCACCACCAGGGCAAGAACAGGGCGCCGGATAAACAGATCAGTGATATTCATTGACGGGCCAATGGTTAATTGTTCTCAGGTTTGGGTGACTGCTGAAAGTCAGGTGCGAGTTTGTTGTCGATTACGATTGCCTGGCCATTACGCAGCTTGAAGACGCCGATGCTGACGATACTCTCTTCTTCTTTGAGTCCTGTGGTGACAGCAACAAAGTCACCGCGTTTTTCTCCGAGCCGCACGAACTGCTGGCGCAGTGTCTTGCTGCCCTTGCCCTCTTTGTTCTCCTCAATCACAAATACGGAGTCGCTATACGGCGCGTAAAGAACCGCTGTGGCAGGGATGATCAGGACCTTCTGGCGCGCAGGCAGTCCGACAGAAACGTTGACGAACATCCCGGGCCGAAGCTTATTCATGCGGTTGGATACCGTGGCCTGTACTTTTATGCTCCTGGTATCAACCTCGATCAGGGGATTGATGGTCGTGATCTTGCCGTCGATCGTTACGCCGGGCAGGGCATCACCTGTTACCTGCACGGTCAGGCCTGGGCGTATCTGCGCGAGCTGCTGCTGGGGCAGGGTAAAGTCAACATACATTTGGTCGAGTGACTGCAGCGTTACAATGGGATCGCCCTCGCGCAGTATCTGGCCGAGGTTCACCTGGCGTATGCCGAGATGGCCGCTGAAAGGTGCCCTGATCGTCTTCTTTGCGATCGCAGCACGGAGGGTATCAGCCTGGGCCCTGGCCTGCTCGGCATTTGCCACGGCAATATCGCGATCTGACCTGGAGATGATTCCTTTTGCAAGCAGTTGATTCGCCCTTTCAAGGTTCGTGACGTACAGATTAACCTGGCCGAGGACACCTGGAAGCTGTGCCTCCTCAGAAGAAGTATCCTGACGGATCAGAATGTCTCCCTTCTTTACTGCAGCGCCCGGCTCGAACTCGATCCTGACCACTTTGCCTGGCAGTTCAGCAGCAAGAGTTACACCCTGCACTGCATTCAGCGTGCCGACTGCGGCCAGCGCAGTCTCCCAGGTCTCAGATTTTACTGATGCGGTTGTTACGGTCTCAGGCGGAGGCACGAACTTCTTGCCCTGGTCAATCATGGCCCTGATCTGAAAGGTCTTGATGCCTCCCAGAACAGCAATAAGGATGACCAGGCCTATGGCAGCGAAGGCAATACGTTTTTTCATAGTGAGCGCAACCCGGCCGACACTTTATGTAATAGAGTGTTATTTTTCAACATCTGAAAAGATTAGCACGTCACAGCGAATTTCTCAATACCGGAACATGCGTGCAGTTCCCTGAGAATTTCCATATTTTGTCCAAAAGGAGAGGCCCGGACTTGAGGATATTTCTCCGTAAGGGATACACCTTTCACAGCTATGCGTCGCGGTGATACTCCTGTATCGACTTGATATTTATCTTCTTTTTCTGGAGCTGCTCGATTGCGGTCACAACAGCCTTAGCGCCTGAGACGGTGGTGGTATAAGGTACGCCATACTGGAGCGCGCTTCTCCTGATCGACATGGAGTCCGTTTTCGCCTGGGCTCCGCTTACCGTGTTTATC
This sequence comes from Nitrospirota bacterium, assembly GCA_016217675.1. Taxonomy (GTDB): domain Bacteria; phylum Nitrospirota; class Thermodesulfovibrionia; order Thermodesulfovibrionales; family UBA6898; genus UBA6898. The sequence goes on along the minus strand of JACRHC010000057.1, from coordinate 3,447 downwards.
ACAAAAACGACCTCTTTGTTTTTTATGAGATCAACGATATGCGGCCTGCCTTCGGTGACCTTGTTGATCACCTCAACCATGTGTCCTTTTTCGTTCAGAAACGCTGCGGTGCCTTTTGTCGCAATGACCGTAAAGCCTGCTGCATAGAGCCTCGAGACGATATCACAGATCCCTATCTTGTCCTTGTCCCTGATGCTGATAACGATCTTACCGGTCAGAGGGAGCTTGTTGTTGCTTGCCGCCTGGGCCTTTGCATATGCCCGGCCAAAGTCATTGTCTATGCCCATCACCTCACCGGTTGACTTCATCTCAGGCCCAAGTATGGTGTCAACGCCAGGGAACTTGTCAAAGGGAAATACTGCTTCCTTGACCGCAACGTGCTTTATCTGCGTCTCGGTTGTTATTCCGAGTTCCTTCAGGGTCCTGCCGGTCATCACCTTTGCAGCGAGCTTTGCAAGCGGAACACCGGTTGCCTTTGAGACGAACGGCACGGTCCTTGAGCCGCGCGGGTTCACTTCAAGGATATAGATCTCATCCTTTTTCACGGCGAACTGTACATTCATCAGGCCGATGACGCCGAGGTCAAGGGCAAGCTCTTTTGACTGTCTTTTTATCTCATCGATGATCTCTTTGTTCAGGGAATAAGGCGGCAATGAGCAGGCAGAGTCGCCTGAGTGTATGCCTGCCTCTTCAATATGCTCCATGACACCGCCGATAATAACGTCCTTGCCGTCAGAGAGTGCGTCAACGTCAACTTCGATCGCATCGTCGAGATACTTATCAACAAGGATCGGATGCTCAGGGGATGCCTTGACAGTGCGCTCCATATAGTTTCTGATAGCGTCTTCGTCATACACGATCTCCATCGCCCTGCCACCAAGAACATAAGACGGTCTCACCATGACCGGGTACCCTATGATGTTTGCAGCCGCTACCGCTTCCTCGACCGACATGACCGTGTCGCTCTCCGGCTGTCTTAAATTAAGTTTATGGAGCAGTTCCTTGAACCTCTTCCTGTCTTCAGCCCTGTCGATCGCGTCCGGAGATGTGCCTAATATCTTTATGCCCTCTCTTTCAAGCGGTACGGCAAGCTTCAGCGGCGTCTGGCCTCCGAACTGGACGATCACGCCGATAGGCTTTTCTGCATCAATGATATTGAGAACATCCTCGATCGTGAGCGGCTCAAAATAGAGCCTGTCAGCAGTGTCATAGTCTGTGCTGACGGTCTCGGGGTTGCAGTTGACCATAATGGTCTCGTACCCGAGCTCCCGGAGGGCGTACACCGCATGCACGCAGCAATAGTCAAATTCTATTCCCTGTCCGATCCTGTTGGGGCCGGAACCGAGGATAACGATCTTCTGTTTATCTGTTGGCGCAGCCTCGGAGTCGAAAAAGCTTGCAGGCTTGCCAGCTTGCAGGCTATCAAGCTTGTAGAACGGTCGTTCATAGGTTGAATACAGGTACGGCGTATATGCTGCAAATTCTGCGGCGCAGGTGTCGACCATTTTATACACAGGCCTGATGTTATTGTCCCTTCTGAAATTCCTGATCTCAGCCTCCTGCAGTCCGAGGAGCTGCCCCAGTCTTCTATCAGAAAAACCATACTCCTTCGCCTGCCGCACGAGGTCTGCCTTTGCTGATAGCTGACCGCTGATAGCTGACCGCTTTATCTCTTCCTCGAATTCAATGATCTCCCTCAGATTGTTCAGGAACCAGGGATCGATCATCGAATGCTCATAGATCTCCTGAACGGTCATGCCTGTACGCAGGGCCTGCGCAACATACCAGATGCGCTCGGCGCTCGGGATCTTCAGTTTTTTCTTGATCTTCTCAAAATCTCCGGTCACTTCTTCAAGACCATAGCTGCCGTTTTCGAGGCTCCGCAATGCCTTCTGGAGAGATTCCTTAAAAGTCCTGCCAATAGACATCGCCTCTCCTACTGACTTCATCTGCGTGGTAAGAAGCGGGTCAGCCTCAGGGAATTTTTCAAAGGCGAACCTTGGAAACTTGGTGACCACATAGTCAATGGTCGGTTCAAAGGATGCAGGTGTTTCGCGGGTGATGTCATTTCTGATCTCATCAAGCGTGAGCCCCACTGCCAATTTTGCCGCGATCTTGGCGATTGGAAAGCCTGTTGCCTTGGACGCAAGCGCAGAACTGCGGGAGACCCGGGGATTCATCTCAATGATGATCATGCGGCCGGTTTCGGGGTTGAGCGCGAACTGGATGTTCGAACCGCCGGTGTCAACACCGATTTCGCGGATGATCGCGATCGAGGCATCCCGCATGCGCTGATATTCCTTGTCAGTCAGCGTCTGTGCAGGGGCCACGGTTATCGAATCGCCGGTATGCACACCCATGGGGTCAAAGTTCTCTATTGAGCAGATGATCACCACATTGTCTTTTGTATCACGCATCACCTCGAGCTCGTATTCCTTCCAGCCAAGGCAGGATTCTTCAACCAGTATCTGGCTCACCGGGCTGAGCTTCAGCCCTTTGTCGAGCAGTTCCATATATTCTTCGATGTTGTATGCAATGCCTCCGCCTGTGCCGCCAAGCGTAAAGGCAGGCCGCAGGATCGTGGGAAAGCCGATATGTTCGATCGCATCGAGCCCTTCCTTGAGTGTTGAGACGGTTGCGCTCTTCGGAAGATCAAGGCCGATCTTGAGCATGGCCTGCTTGAACAGTTCCCTGTCCTCAGCCTTTTTGATCGCATGAAGCTTTGCGCCGATAAGTTCAACGTTATATTTTTCGAGGATGCCGCCCTCTGCAAGTTTTACTGCCAAGTTGAGCGCGGTCTGTCCGCCCATGGTCGGCAATATGGCATCAGGACGTTCTTTTTCTATGATCATCTCGAGGATCTCGACGGTCAGCGGTTCGATATAGGTGACATCAGCGGTCTCGGGATCTGTCATGATCGTGGCAGGATTTGAATTGACGAGAACCACCTGATATCCTTCGTCACGCAGCGCCTTGCATGCCTGGGTGCCGGAATAGTCGAACTCGCAGGCCTGGCCGATCACGATCGGCCCTGAACCGATGAGCAGTATTTTTTTGATGTCTTCTCTCTTGGGCACAATTACCTCTCAGATACTAATAAGTTCATAGGTAAGCTGACACAGTTCAAAAATCTCCCCTCATCCCTCTTTGCCAAAGAGGGGCATGATACCTCCCTTTGACAAAGGGAGGATAGGAGGGATTTTCCAGTCGATGTCTTCATGCTTTTGAACTCCTTAGCATATACATTAGATTTTCAGAAATTCCTTTATCTCGTCATACACAGCGATCACGTCCTGCATGCTGCGTTCTGCAAATATGGTCCTGTCAGTCCGATCAGCACGTTTTAGCTTGAGCGAGTAGAAGATCGCTTCTTCGCCGATCCCCTGTATCGCTGAATTATGTTGTGCAGAGATCTTCTGGACAAATTCTTCTCCGTCGCGGTTTTGG
>JACRHC010000055.1 GCA_016217675.1 Nitrospirota bacterium | reverse complement strand
GTTTTTTTTAGGTGATTTCCGGGAAACTTCATCATGAAAAAATGTTTGCCGTTTCTGGACCATGACCTCCAGAATTCAGGTCCTCAGTATCTTGAAGATCTTGCGACAGGGTACTGGTTCTCTGAAATCCTTTTCACCTCCGTAGAGATGGACATATTTTCGCGGCTCGAACCAAAGGGTGCCTCGCTTAACGATCTTTCCGGGTCCCTCCTGGTTGATCCCATGGCGCTCAGTCGTCTTCTCGACGCCCTCAGTTCGATTTCGCTGATCACAAAGGATGGTGATCGCTACTGCAATACCGGAATCTCACATGAATATCTGGTAACAGGCAAAAAGGATTATCAGGGCGGCTCCATACTCTGGCGCAGATATCTCCAGTCATCCTGGGCAGGGCTTGCAGACTGCCTCAAGGCAGGGGGAAGAGTCGACTATGGGCAGCAGGATAAACCTTCAGCAAGAAACAGGCGAATAAAACATTATATGCGTGCCATGGACAGCATTGCAAAGACCAAGACAGGGGAAATCCTCGGGTACTTCGAAGGTGTGGCTCTGAAGGGAAGGCTCCTGGATGTCGGCGCAGGCTCAGGCGCTTTTGCAGCATCATTTATTAAACAGTATCCGGGCATGCGCGCAACACTCCTTGATCTTCCGGATATTCTGAAACATACAAAAGAGGCCATGGAGGAGCAGGGGTTTGGAAGGCAGATTCAATATCTGGCAGGAAATATCCTGGAGCAATGGCCGATAAAAAAGAAGTCTTTTGATCTGGTGGTCCTTTCAAATATCATTCATGCCTATTCTGAAGCAGAGCTGCCCCATATTCTGAAGATGGCAACCGACACACTCAAAAATAACGGGTTACTTCTGATCCACGACTTTTTTTCAGAGCATTATCCGGAAAAGGCAGCGCTCACTGACCTCAATATGTTCATCAACACCTATAATGGCAGGGTCTTCAGCAGCAGTTTTATCAATGGGCAACTCGCTCAATTGGGACTTTCCCATACAATCTTTGCACCGCTCAAGACAGATACTGCGGTGCTCTTTACATCGGCCAATGCAGAGACGATCCGCACGCTGAAGATCGACTCCTTTGACCAGCTCCTTGTCAGGATAAAGGCCATTGGCTTTAAGAAAATCTGCCGGTTGAAGGCTGAAGAGATTCAGCTCGCTGACTGGACTGGCATCAAATGCAGGTTCGGCTGCGACCGATACAATAGTCTGAACTGCCGGCCAAACAGTATGCCGAAGGAAAAGACAGGTGCAATTATAAGAGAGTATCGGCATGCGCTGCTTCTTGAAGGTGAACCGCCCACAAGGGATTTCCAGAAGAGGGTGCTGGAGGCTGAGCGCGAGGCCTTTTTAAGCGGATATCACAAGACCTTCTCTTTTTGGGCAGGCCCCTGCTCCATCTGTGTGACATGCGCTTCTGACGGCAACTGCAGGAATACTGCCCATACGAGACCGTCAATGGAGGGGGCGGGGATCGATGTATTTGAAACCGCAAGGCGTGCAGGAGCAAAAGTGAGAACGTTAAGAAGCAGGACTGATTATATAAAATACTTTGGCCTTATCCTTCTGGACTGATTTATCATGCGCTTACTTTTTATTCAGGCTCCATCAGTAGAAGGGCTTTCCTCTGAGAGGGTCTATCCCCTCGGGATCGTTATCCTTGCCGGCTGTATGCAACAGGCAGGGCATGAGGTCGATCTATTCGATATGAATATGGAGCCTGACCCTTATGGGGCATTGAAGTCGAGGCTTTTGTCGTTCATGCCTGATGTCGTGGGGTTGTCATTAAGGAACATTGATCCTCTTGGCAATAAGACCAGTTCACTCGTCCCACCCTTTATAATTGCCGCAAAGCTGGTAGCTGCGCTCCTGCCTGAGGCATGGCTTATTGCCGGCGGCACAGGGTTTTCGCTCTTCCCTGAGCGACTGATGACCGAACTGCCGGAGATCCATTACGGTATCGTGGGAGAGGCCGAAAGCTCCCTGCCCCTCCTGATCGCCTCTCTTGATCGTCCTCCGGAGATTCCGGGACTCTGCCTTCGCACAGGGGATGGCATAAGGATCATTCCTCCTTCCCAATCAGTTGACATGGATTCTTATCAGGCCCCTGCAAGGCATTTATTTGATCCGTCAGCCTATGCTGAGATCAACAATTATGTCCCTGCCATCGGTATCGAGACCAAGCGCGGTTGTTCTTTCCACTGTTCCTACTGCGTATATCCCCGGCTCCAGGGCAGGAATATGCGTTGCCGCAAGCCTCAAGCCGTTGTCGATGAAATAGAGCATCTTAACAAGGAATACGGCATTAAACGCTTTCATTTCACCGATCCGATCATAAACTTTCCTGAAGACCATCTTGAGGATATCTGCAATGAGATCATTCAAAGAAAATTGAATATCAGATGGGACGGTTTCATGCGCGAGGACCATTTCAGCCAGAGAAATGCAGCGCTCTATGAGAAGGCCGGCTGCGAGTGTTTCTCATTCTCCCCTGACGGTCTCTGTCAGGAATCACTGGACGTCCTCGACAAGAGACTCTCTGAGCAGCAGATCCTGAATGCTGCATCCATAGCGTCGGAAACAGATGTTATCAGCGTGTACCATTTTATGGTCAACGTGCCAGGCGAGACAGAGGAGACCTGCGAAAAGGGACTGCGGTTTATCGAAAAGCTCTATGATCTGCACATCAGCAGAAGGAACCTCGGCATGATCATATTCAATAATATGCGCATACTTCCCGGGACACCGCTTGAAAAAATAGCCAGAGATACAGGGGTAATAGGGTTAAAGACAGATCTTCTCTATCCGACCTACCATAATCCAGTGCCTTTTGATTCCTTCCGGTACCGTCTTGAGGCCTTGCATCTCTGCAGAAACGTCTTTATGTGGCAGGGTATGGAGTAGGTGATGAAGATCGTCCTGCTCGAACACCCGAGAAGCATTGCACCGGACCGCTGCAACGATATCGCAAATACCCCACTGTCATCCTGTCTCATCAGCGGCTATGTGGCAGGCATGCTGAAGAGCCGCGGCCACGACATAGAGATTATCGAAGGGTACCTTGACAGGCTGAGCTATGCCGAGATAGAGGACCGAATAAGGACGCTGAAACCGGACATCCTCGGCATACATATTGTCTACCACTGGCAACAGGACATCGCCCTTTTCAACTTTCTCGAAAAGATGAAACAGCTGGGACAGACATCTTTTATAACAGCCTATGGCTTCTATGCAACGATCTCTCCGCAAGCCATTATGAACAACTGCGCTGCTATTGATTCAGTAATTGTCGGAGAAGCAGAGGGACCATTTGCTGAACTTGCAGAGGCAATTAACGCCAAAAATAGCATTTTCTCCGTGCCGGGTATTGCAGTCAGGGATGTTTCATGCAATAGTCAGTTCAAAAAACAGACCCCCATCAGGGATATCGACATGGTCCCTTTCCCTGTCAGAACAGAAGCACTGTATCGCCTGCCTGAGGTTAATATTTTAGGCAGCCGGGGCTGTTATGGCCGCTGCACCTTCTGCTATGTCAATGCCTATCATGGCAAGGGAATTCCCTGGCGGGGACGCAGCCCTGAAAATATTGAAGCAGAGATAAAGGCGATAATCGCAGAGAGCGGCAAGAGAGATTTTTATTTCACTGACCCCAATTTTTTCGGGCCCGGACAGTCCGGTCAGGAAAGGGCGCTAAGGATTGCTGTGCTTCTCAAGCCAATGCAGATCAGGTTCGGGATCGAGGGAAGAGTCAACGACATACATGATGAAACCATAGCTGCGCTTGTTGATGCAGGGCTCAGGCATATCCTTATCGGCCTTGAAAGCGGCAGGGATGAATCACTTAAGCGGATGAACAAAATGACCACCGTAGCGCAAAACGAAAATGCCCTCCGGATTCTCAGAAAACACGGCATAGAGCCGAATGTAGGCTTTATCATGTTTGAACCTGACGCAACGCTGCAGGACATTCGCATCAATTTTGAATTTCTGAAGAGGAACGATCTTCTGAAAAATCTTGCGGTAACAGCAAATGTGCTTTATCATCATCAGATTGTTCTGGAAGGGACAGAAGCCTTCGAGTCTCTCAAACGCGAAGAGCGACTGCAACTGCAGAGTCCCGGGTATGAAGGCAGCGCCGGCTTCAGAAGCCCTGAAGTCGCTGTTCTGTCTGATATAATGCGACAGGTAACCAACATAATCTTCAGTCGTATGGCTAACATCTGGAGCGGCAGAATCATTGAGCCGCCAGGCATACAGAGACGATGTTCCGATATAAATTGCATTGTTGTTGAATTATTCGAGTATCATCTGTCTGCTCTTGAAGCGGGAAAACCGTTCGATGCTAAGCAGATAGCTCTTATGGTTCAGGCAGCCGAAGAAGAGATCGATAGCTCAATGCATTATTCTTCCACAATATTATAATCTCAATTTGAACTTGATAAATATATCGCTTTGTTGTCACAATAGCCCAACGTTCAGGTGCCGATAGGCATAAGAGGGAATCCCGTGAGGAGTCAATCCGATCCGGGGACGGTCCCGCCGCTGTAATCCTGATCCCGGCCATGCCGGGATAAACGCCTTTGCTGGTAGTACGCCACTGTTCTGATTATCGGGATGGGAAGGCTGGCAAGGGTCGGGAGAGTCAGAAGACCTGCCTGAATAATAGCAACACGCTCTTAGCTGTAAGCTGACAGCTAACTGCTGAGAGCTGACGATACCTTCCCGCGGATGGAAGGAGAGGATGAAGTGAAACAGGGTGCAATCCTCAAGGCAAATTTTCTGCCTTGAGGATTTTTATTTTATGGAGGCGACAATGACACAATTAGAAAGAGCGGCAAAAGGAGAAGTAACAGAGGAGATTAAGGCGGTTGCAGCTATTGAGGGGCTCGATATTGAAATCGTTCAGAGGCGGGTTGCAAGCGGAAAGATCGTTATCCCTTCGAACAGCAACAGAAGAAAGAGGGTCGTAGGCATAGGAAAGGGCCTCAGGACCAAGGTGAATGCCTCGATAGGTTCGTCAACCGAGATCGCCGACATTGCGATGGAGGTCGAAAAGGCGAAGATCGCAGAACAGTACGGCGCAGACACCCTGATGGACCTGAGTGTTGGCGGCAATATAGAAGGGATCAGAAAAGCGGTGCTCGATGCGATAAGCCTTCCCGTAGGCACGGTCCCCCTTTATGAGGCCTTTGCGATTGCGATCGAAAAATACGGCGCTGCTGTCAATATGCCTGCAGAACTGCTCTTTGAGATGATCGAAAAACAGTGCTCGGAAGGGGTCGGCTTCATGGCGATCCACTGCGGCATTAACAAAAGGACTGTCGAGATGCTCAGAAAGCAGCACTACCGGTACGGCGGACTTGTTTCAAAGGGCGGCTCGTACATGGTTGCCTGGATGGAGCATAACAAGAGGGAAAATCCTCTTTACGAGCATTTTGACCGCGTTGTCGAAATCATGAAGAGGTATGATGCAGTGCTAAGCCTCGGCAACGGCTTCCGCGCAGGCGCGATCCATGATGCGTCTGACCGTGTTCAGATACAGGAGATGCTGATCAATTGCGAACTCGCAGAACTCGGCAGGGAGCAGGGGTGTCAGACCATGGTTGAAGGCCCGGGACATATTCCGATCAACGAGATAGAGGCAAATATTATTATGGAAAAGAAGATGAGCGGCGAGTCGCCGTTTTATATGTTAGGCCCTATCACGACCGATATTGCTCCGGGATATGACCATATCACTGCAGCGATCGGCGCTGCGCTTTCCTCATCATTCGGCGCTGACTTCATCTGTTATGTAACACCGTCTGAGCACCTCGGCCTGCCGTTTCCTGAAGATGTCAGGGAGGGTGTTATTGCATCGAGGATTGCGGCCCATGTCGGCGACATGATCAAGCTCAAGAACCTGCATCAGGATAAGGAGATGTCAAAGGCGAGACGGAATATGCAGTGGGACAAACAGTTCTCCCTTGCGATCGACCCGGAACGGGCTAAAGAGATCAAGGCAAAGAGGGGCAATGGCGACGAACATTCCTGCACCATGTGCGGAAAGTTCTGTGCTAATGACATTCTCAGGGGCATGTTCGAGTCCGACATGGCAGGCTCTGATAAAAAATAATGTCTGAACTCAGCAAGATTACTTTTGTGATCGGCGGAGCGCGAAGCGGCAAGAGCTCCTTTGCGCTCAATCGCGCCTCAGAACTGCCTGGCAAAAAGGTTTATATAGCTACAGCCCAGGCATTCGACGAGGAGATGAAAGAGCGGATTACAAAACATAAAGAAGAGCGCAACAGTGACTGGGATACTATTGAAGAGTCTATGAATTTAGCAGAGGTATTAAGAACTGCTTCCTCTACCCATGATGTCGTCCTCATTGACTGCCTCACTCTCTGGCTCTCTAATCTCTTGCTTGCTGATAAAGATCTGGAAAAAGAGATGCAGTTTTTTATCTCATCACTCATTACTCATCACGCATCACGGGTTTTTGTAGTCTCAAATGAAGTCGGTATGGGCATAGTTCCTGACAACGAGCTTGCGCGAAGGTTCAGGGACATCTCAGGAAGGCTGAACCAGCAGATGGCTTCGGTTGCTGACGAAGTCTATCTCGTAGCTGCAGGGATACCGGTAAGGATAAAAAAGGAGGACGGATATGCAGGATACTATCAGAAAAATTGAATCGGTCAGACCGGAATTTTTTGAAAGGGCGCAGAAGAGGCTGGACAATCTCACAAAACCTCCCGGAAGCCTCGGCAGACTTGAGGATCTGGCAAAACAGCTCGTTGCCATTACAGAAAATACCATGCCGGCAATAGAGAGAAAAGTGGTTTTTACGTTTGCCGGAGATCATGGAGTCACTGAAGAGGGGGTGTCTGCATATCCAAAGGAAGTGACCCCTCAGATGGTATTTAATTTCATCAGGGGCGGTGCAGGCATAAACGTGCTTGCCAGGCATGCAGGTGCAGAAGTTATTGTCGTAGATGTCGGCGTTGACCATGATTTCAATACCTCTCCTTCTCCCCTCCTTACCAACAGTAGGCCGGACGGAGCCGCCAAGGGGGGGCTGGGGGGAGTATTTTTATCGCGCAAGGTGGTGCGCGGTACAAAAAATATGATGAAGGGTCCGGCCATGACTAAAGATGAGGCGCAGCAGTGCATTCAGGTCGGTATTGACCTTGCGTCTGCATATGTCCAAAAGGGTTACCAACTCTTTGGCACCGGAGATATGGGCATAGGCAATACAACTCCTTCCAGTGCAATCGCCTCTGTGATGACAGGCAGGGCAGTGGCCGATGTGACCGGACGGGGTACAGGCATAAATGATGAATCACTTAAGAGAAAAATCGAGGTGATCGAAGAGAGCATACGATTAAACAGTCCTGATCCTGCAGATGCCCTCGACGTACTTGCAAAGGTAGGCGGTGCTGAAATCGGGGCAATTGCCGGCCTGATCCTCGGCGCTGCATCACACCGTATCGCTGTTGTTATCGATGGCTTCATCTCCACGGCAGGGGCCATCATTGCATATGGTCTTGAGCCAAAGACAAGGGACTATATGATCGCCGGCCACAGTTCGGTCGAGATAGGCCATAGGGCCATGCTCGAAAAGATGGGACTGTCGCCGATACTGGACCTGAACCTGAGGCTCGGCGAGGGCACCGGCGCTGCACTTGCAATGCTTATGATCGAGGCAGGTCTCAGGATATACAGGGAAATGGCTACATTCGGCGAAGCAGGCGTATCCGACGATATTGTCAATTAATGAAGAAAATGCTGCTGGCAATACAGTTTCTGACCATAATACCGGTAAAGGTGAAAGGCGATGTATCAGAAGAGGATATGGTCGGCTCGACCGTCTTTTTTCCGGCTGCAGGCGCATGTCAGGGGCTGATGATGACATTGACAGCTGCTTTGATGATCCGTTTTTTCGACGCAGCAGTCGTCTGCGGTTTGGTGCTTCTTGCGCATATTATTTCAAACGGGGGTTTTGATCTGGACGGTCTTGCAGATACTGCTGATGCCCTGTCCGTGAAATCTTCCGGCAACGCTGCAGCAGATATCGAAAAACGTCTGCTGGTTATGAAAGACAGCACCATAGGCGCATCAGGGGCCACAGCAATCGTGATGTCGCTTCTGCTTAAATTTCTGCTCCTGAACAGTCTTTTCCACGCTGTCGGGCTTTCTTTTTTCCTTGTAACCATATTTATGATGACCGTATTTTCGAAATGGGTGACAGTCCCTGCAATGCTGCATTCCGGCTCTGCGCGAAAGGACGGCCTCGGAAGGATATTTATCGATAACATCAGGACAGGTCATCTGACAGGATCGACTCTGGTCCTGTTAATTCTTTTTGTAGTCTCATTTTTTTCGGTTCTGCAGGACAGATTCCATGCAGGCTATGCGTTTCTTTTTGTTCTGCTTGTTGTATCGCAATACCTTTTATCTGTTTTAGCGGTTCAGTTCTTCAGAAAAAAGTTCAACGGCATGACCGGTGATACGCTCGGCGCCCTGAGCGAGGCTTCAGAGATAATCTTTTTGATGGCGGCATATATATGGTTACGACACTCTATCTCATAAGACACGGCGAAACCGAAGGCAGCGAGACGAAACGCTACAAAGGCAGCATTGATGTGCCTCTGTCCGAAAACGGCATACGTCAGGTTGAAAAGACATCTGCGTTTGTGGCCGCACATGTAAGAGGCACCTCGTCTTCAAAACATATGAGTTATCTAAAGGATGTCCATGGCACGCAGGCGACCCTGTCCGGGATTTCTGACAGGCTGAAGGCTGTCTATACATCTGATCTGGGCAGGGCAGTCAAAAGCGGAGAGATTATTGCTACCCCTCACGGCATTGTACCTATTGAGGTCCCTGAGCTCAGGGAACGGAGCTTCGGCATCTGGGAAGGCATGTCCTTTACAGAGATCAGGGAGCAGTATCCTGAAGAATTCAATGCATGGGCAGGCAATCCGCTGAAATATAGCCCTGTGGACGGTGAGAGCACGCTTGAGGTAAAAGAGCGGGCGATAAAGGCACTGGATAAGATACTGTCAGGCCATGACGGTGAATGCATCGCTGTTGTTGCGCATGGCGGGGTCAACAGGATAATACTCTGCCATGTCCTCGGTATACCTTTCGAAAATATCTTCAGGATAGAACAGGATTATGCTGCTGTGAATATTATCGAGTTCTGGGATAAATATCCTGTTGTTAAATTACTGAATGGAGGCATGTTTAGGTGAACTTTTCTTTGTTTGTCTTTTCTGATCACTATTCACTGATAACTGATAGCTGTCTCCATGGCTAAGGCACTAATGATACAGGGGACCGGTTCAGGTGCAGGCAAGAGTCTGATAGCAGCGGCATTCTGCAGGATCTTTGCCGACGAAGGAGTAAAGGTCGCCCCATTCAAGGCGCAGAACATGGCGCTTAATTCCTTTATAACAGCTGAAGGAGGCGAGATCGGCAGGGCCCAGGCTCTGCAGGCAGAGGCGGCAAGGGTAATGCCGGCGGTCGACATGAACCCAATACTTCTTAAGGCCTCAGGCGAGATGGGCTCTCAGGTGATCATCCATGGCAGGGCATTTCGTTATATGAAGGCGCAGGAATACTATACCTTCAAGAAAGAAGCATGGAAGGCAGTAACTACATCGTATGAGAAGCTCGCGAAGGCTTATGACCTGATTATCATGGAAGGCGCAGGAAGCCCTGCAGAGATTAATCTCATGGATGTTGATATTGTGAATATGTCTGCTGCAAAGATGGCAAAAGCGCCTGTGCTGCTTGTCGGCGATATCGATAAGGGCGGTGTGTTTGCTTCCCTCTTCGGTACCGTAAAACTCCTCGGCAGGGACAGCAGACATATCAAGGGGTTCATTATCAACAAGTTCCGGGGTGATATGGAGATTCTCAGGCCAGGGCTTCAGATGATACAGGACCGGACCGGGAAACCGGTTATCGGTGTGCTTCCCTATGTCCATGATCTGGGGCTTCCTGAAGAAGACGGTATGGCCCTGTCGCAAGGGTCAAGGTGCAGGGGTCAGGGGTCAAGAGAGCTCAAAATTGTCATAGTCAGGCTGAAATATATCTCCAACTTTACAGACTTTGATCCGCTTGCACAGGAACCTGATGTTGAGCTTGTTTATTCCACCAATCCTGTTGAAATCGAAAATGCAGATATGGTTATTATCCCAGGAACGAAAAATACGGTAAAAGATCTGCTGCTTCTGAAGAAGCAAAACCTTGATCAGAGTATAGGCAGGGCATTTGCGAAGGGCATTGATGTTATGGGCATGTGCGGAGGATATCAGATGTTAGGCAACAGGATCCTCGATCCATATCACGCAGAAAGCACGCACGCAGAAGTAGAAGGCCTCGGGCTTCTTAATATTGAGACCGTCTTTGAAAAAGAAAAGATCACCTGTCAGGTAGAGGCAGAGATGATAAAAGCGATCAGCGATCAGCCTTTAAAAGGCTATGAAATACATATGGGCAGGAGCTCTGGCGACATCGGTCTGTTCAGAATAAAGAGATTATTTTCGGGCTCATCACCCGTCACTCATAACTCATCACCTCTTTTTGACGGTTCAGCCAACAAAAACTGTTGGGGCACCTATCTGCACGGCATATTTGACAACAATGAATTCAGGCGTGATCTGATCAACCGGATCAGGGAGAAGAAGGGCCTGCCTGTCCTGCCGGTTTCGGTCGACTATACGGGAATGAAGGAAAGGGCATTGGATAATCTTGCCGCCATGGTCAAAGAGAATATCGATATGGAATTCGTCAGGAGGATCTTAACCCTGTGATAGGACCTCTCGAACTTGTTCTTGCATTTATTCTGGACCTCGTAATAGGAGACCCTCGATGGCTGCCCCATCCTGTCAGGATCATAGGTAAGGCGATTGCACATGCTGAAAAGCTTTTGCGTGCTATATTTGGCGGAAGAGGGGAAAAAGTTGGGGGGATAATGCTTCTTGCTGTTATCGTGATTCCGTCAGCACTAATTGCATTTCTGGTAATAGTGCTGCTTCGACAGGCAACGTCAGGCTTTCTTCTGATCATCAGCAAGGCAGCCCTGATATACCTTATCGGAACAACCATTGCCCTTCGGGAACTTGTCTTCTCAGCGAAACAGGTGATCAATTCGGTAAAGGCTGGCATGCTTGATGATGCCAGAAAGCATCTGAGCATGATTGTCGGACGCGATACGGCAGACCTAACTGAAGATGGAGTATTACGGGCAACCATCGAGACGCTTGCCGAAAACCTCTCTGACGGCGTAATTGCACCGATTTTCTATCTTGCGATTGGAGGTCTGCCTCTTGCGATTGCATATAAGGCAATCAATACACTGGATTCAATGGTCGGGTATAAGAACGAGAGATATATCCAATTCGGTTGGGCCGCTGCAAGGCTTGACGATATCGCCAATTATATCCCCTCCAGATTATCCGGACTTCTTGTAGTGATATCGTCATGCATTGTTCAGAGGTCTTTTTCTGCTGCCGGACATGCAATGGACGTTATGCTTCGCGACAGCAGAAATCATACAAGCCCCAACAGCGGCGTGCCTGAGGCTGCTATGGCAGGCGCGCTCGGCGTCAGGCTCGGAGGGCCTTCAGCATACGGAGGGCTGCTTATTGAAAAGCCCTATATCGGAGATGTCAGGAATGAAGACTATCTTCCAGCCTCAGAGAAGACCGGTTATATTGTTATTACGGCCTCAGTTTTATCTGTAATGACTGCTGCAGTTATCCTTGAACTAATGAGAAAGCTACCATGACAAGACACGGCGGAAATATTCATAACGCCTCAAAGATGACTGGCATGCCGCTGAATGAGATCATGGATTTCAGCGCCTCAATTAATCCTCTTGGGGTGCCTAAGACTGCAGTTGCTGCAATAAAGAAGGCTATCAGTCTTCTGCCCCACTATCCTGAACCTCTTGCAGACTCGCTTGCCTCCTGTATTGCACGGCACTATGGTGTCTCAGCAGAATCAGTGATCTGCGGTAATGGAAGCACTGAGCTTATATACCTTATTCCGAGGGTACTGAAGCCGAAAAGGGTGCTGGTTACTGCACCAACATTTTCCGAGTACGAAAGGGCATGCAAGAGCAATCAGCCGTCAGTGGTCAGCTGTCAGCTGTTGAAGGCAGAAAACAACTTTGATATTAACGCGGATGCCTTTATCGGATATATGAAAGGCTGTAATCTTGCTTTCCTCTGCAATCCTAACAATCCTACAGGCAGGCTTTTAAAGAAAAAAGATGTTCTGAAGATCGCGGCTGCGGCTCAGGAGCTTGGATGTTATCTTGTTGTTGATGAGGCATTTATGGATTTCTGTCCGGATGAGACTGTGATAAAACATGTCAGCAGGAATCCGTATCTGATTGTGCTCAGGTCCATGACCAAGTTCTATGCGCTTGCCGGACTCAGGATCGGGTTTGGCGTATTCCAGCCGAAATTGGCACAGATGGTGAAGATGCAGAAAGAGCCCTGGACCGTAAACTGTATTGCTGACGCCGTCGGCAGAACTGTGCTTGATGACAGGGCCTATCAGGCAAAATCGCTTGGAATGATATGTCGTGAAAAGCAGTACCTTGAGGCGGGCTTTGACAGACTTTCAATAAAATACATTCCTTCAAGCGCAAACTACTATCTGATTTGGATGGATAATGCTCAAAGGGTGATACGCAGCCTCTCAAAAAAGGGAATTCTTTTGAGGGACTGCTCCAACTTCGATGGCCTCAGCGAAACATACCTTAGAATTGCGGTCCGTTCAAGAACAGAAAACAGAATCCTGCTGAAGGAGTTGTCGGAATTATGCCGGGCATCATAGTTGCGGGCACTCATAGCGGATGCGGCAAGACGACCGTAACACTCGGGTTGATGGCTGCCCTGAAGAAAAAGGGACTGATTGTGCAGCCTTTTAAGGCAGGCCCTGACTTTATTGACACGGGCCTTCACAGGCTTGTCACTGACAAACCTTCACGAAATCTCGACCTCTGGATCTGCGGAGAGGATTATGTGAGAAGCTGTTTCAGCAGGTATTCGTATGGTGCAGATATTTCTGTGGTCGAAGGTGTAATGGGGCTTTATGACGGAAGCCTCAGTACTGCTGCACTCGCCGGATGTTTGGGGATTCCGATTGTCCTTGTTGTTGATGCCTACGGCATGGCAGAAACTGCAGGGGCGGTGGTAAAAGGTATTAGGGACTGGGGATTAGGTATGGGTACTGAAGCCAACCCCCAAACCCCAATCCCGGGAATCTCTTTCGCCGGCGTTATCTTTAACCGCGTTGCATCGGAAAACCACTTTAACCGCCTTAAGGAAAGTATTATGGATATGCCGGTTCTGGGCTATCTGCCGAGGGATCTGAACTTTGAGATACCTCACAGGCACCTTGGCTTAACAACAGCTGAGGATAATCCTATTTCTGATGATAATATCGAAAGACTTGCGGATGCGGTGTTGAAATATATAGATGTCGATAGCATAGCAAGGCCCGGATCGTATGTCAGTCGCCCGGCGTCAGGACAAACAGATTGCAGGGAGCAGTCCCTTGCCCCTTGCGACGTGCTCCTTGCGACATGCCGTATTGCAGTTGCCCGTGACAGGGCCTTCTGCTTTTATTACGAAGATAATCTTGATCTCCTGAGAGAGGCAGGCGCAGAGCTGGTCTTCTTCAGCCCTCTTAAGGACACTCAGCTGCCTGCCAATATAGACGGTATCTATATCGGCGGCGGATATCCAGAGCTTCATGCTGAACAGCTCTCCCGAAACAGTTCCATGCTCATGGCAATCAGGGATTTTGCGGAATCAGATAGGACAATATATGCGGAGTGCGGCGGGCTGATGTATCTGTCAAAAGGTATATGGAAAACCGAACATGAGAGATATGAGATGGCCGGGGTTTTCCCCTTTGAGACGGTAATGAAAAAAGGCAGGTCACGCCTTGGGTATCGTGAGATAGGTCTGACCAGAGACTGCCTTCTCGGCAGCAGTAATGAAGTTGCAAGGGGGCATGAATTCCACTATTCTGAGATTATGGAAGGTCAGGATCAGGGGATAGCGCGCTCCTATTCCGTAAAGAACGGATCAGGAGATTCACTTTCGGCAGAGGGGTTTACGTATAAAAGAACCCTCGCCAGCTACATCCACCTCCACTTCGGAAGCAATCAGACTATAGCAGAGGCATTTATCTATTCTTGCAAGGATGAAAGGTAATAAGACAGATGGAACATATCATACTTATCGGACACGGAAGCCCAAAAAGGGAGGCAAACAACATAGATATTGTCGGCAGACTGCTGCATAACACGATCCACCCTGATTGTTCATCCACGTGCGTACGGTCAGCATATCTCGAATTTGGCAAGCCGGACATTATAACTGCAATCCGGCAGAGCGTTGAAGACGGGGCAACAAGGATCATAGCCCATCCCTACTTTCTGAGTTCAGGCATGCATGTTACAAAGGACATCCCCGGAATAATTGACGAAGCGCGCAGCCTGTTTCCTGATGTGGAATTGGTTTATACTGAACCTCTCGGGGTGCATAGCAAACTTGTGGATATTGTGATAGAACGCATACAGAGTGCAAAGTTCGCTGTTCCGCTCGATATAGAAAAACGGAGCTTCGAGATCATCTCTGAAGAGACTGACCTGAGTGAGTTGCCTGCTGAGCAGTTGCCGGTCATAAAGAGGGTGATTCACTCTACAGCCGATTTTGAATTTAAAAACAGTCTCACGTTCCATCCGGATGCAATAAAGGCGGGCATCAAAGCGATCAGGGCAGGTAAAAATATCCTGACCGATATAGAGATGGTAAGGGCAGGCATCAACAAGAAGCTCATGAGTAAGTGGGGCGGGAAGGTGATCTGCAACATTTCAGATGAAGAGGTTGTGAAGATATCTGAGGAGACCGGACGGACCCGCTCGGAAATTGCGATGGAAAAAGGGCTTGCTGAAAACATCGGCATTATTGCTGTCGGAAATGCGCCTACCGCGCTTTTAAAAGTGATCGAGTTGCTGAATGATCCGCATTACGCCTCACGCATTACGCATCACGATCTTCTCGTTGTGGGCGTACCTGTAGGTTTTGTGAAGGCGCTTGAGTCAAAGGCACTGCTTGCGGCCCAGCAGTTCCCGTTTATTACGAACCTTTCCAGAAAAGGTGGCACCCCTGTTGCTGTTGCGATAGTAAATGCGCTCCTGAAGATGGCGGAAGGAGGTGAGGGAAAGGATAGTTAAATTAAGGAATCCACAGATATTAAAGTAAATCAGGGAACATAGAAGCGGAAAGGGGTGAGATGCCCCTGCTGTCACGCAGCCGTAAAGGAAACGAAAGCCTGATGAAGCCACTGTCCCGATGATTCGGGACGGGAAGGCTGGCGAGTAGAAAAAAGAACCCGGAGAAAAGAATTTTCTGGGTTCTGCAAATGTCCTGAGCCGGAAGACCTCTAATTCCCAAAACCTCGATGAAAAGGAGAAAACATGTTTAAGAAAACTGTTGTTATGGTTGTTGTATTGTTATGGGCAGGGATGGCTCTGGCAGCCCATCCACTGATTACGGATGACGCAGGCACGCAGGGAAAAGGGAAATTTCAGCTTGAGATTAACGGCGAATATTTTAATGACAGCGGAAGCGCGGTAACAGAGATTGCAGCAGCATTATCAGCAGGCATAACTGAGGACGTTGACCTTGTTGTTGGTATGCCGTATCAGCTTCTCAGGATAAAGGGTGAAGACGGCCACAGAACAACTGATAGAGGTATATCGGATGCCTCAGTGGAGATGAAATGGAGGTTTTTTGAGAGTAAAGGACTCAGCCTTGCGCTTAAACCGGGCGTGACATTTCCGACCGGAAATGATAAAAAAGGCATGGGAGACGGCAAGATAAGCTATGGTTTATTCTTTATCGCAACCAAAGAGATGGAACCAGTAACTCTTCATATAAATTTCGGATATGTAAGGAACAGGGCAGAATTTCGCGACATCTGGCACTCTTCCCTTGCGTGCGAGCATGCGCTTACGAAAGACCTGCGTATAGTCGGCAATATTGGCGGTGAAACGAACCCTGAAAAGGAATCAAATGTGCATCCAATGTTTCTCCTGGGTGGCATCATTTACAGCTTTACAGAGAATATGGATATGGATTTTGGGATAAAAACAGGGCTTAACAAAGCAGAGGCGGATTATACACTGCTTGCCGGTCTGGCATACAGGTTTTAGGGGGAACAATGAGAATTCAAAATTCAGGGTTTAAAATTATCATTCTTTCACTCTCAACTCTTTGCGCTTCACTTTTTACGGCCTCTTCCGCTTATGCCATGCATATATCTGAGGGCATACTGCCTTTTAACTGGGCCTTGCTCTGGTCGCTTGCTGCTATGCCGTTTGTGGCATGGGGTCTTTATAAATTAAAAAAAGAGTCGTCTGTTGACCTGTCGTTCAAGCCGCTTGTGGGACTGATGGCTGCTGTTGTGTTTATCATCTCATGCATGCCGATTCCGGTGCCCACAGCAGGCACCTGTTCCCATCCATGCGGGACTGGTATCGCAGGAATACTCGTCGGTCCTGCCATCAGCATATTGATTACAGCTGTCGCGCTGCTGATACAGGCCCTTTTCCTTGCACATGGAGGGTTGAGTACATGGGGTGCGGATATTGTTTCTATGGGAGTGATGGGTTCCTTTGCCGGCTATCTGACCTTCAAGACTCTTCGTTCTGTGAAGATAAATCTTGCTGTTTCCGGTTTTATGGCAGGGCTGCTTGCAGACTGGGCCACCTATCTGATGACATCCGTCGAACTCGCTTCAGGTATCAGGGGAGACGAAGCCTTTATGCCCCTCTTCCTGAAAATCCTGATCGCCTTTATCCCGACACAGCTTCCTCTTGGAATACTCGAAGGCGCCATGACAGCAGGCATGGTGATGCTTCTATATAGGAAAAGGCCTGATCTGCTGGTGAAGATGAGGGTGCTGAAGCCGGAGGAGGTGGCAGGATGAGAAATGCAAAGAAAACAACCCCTCTTCTCTCCTCCCCTTATCCAAGAGGAGGATGGGTGGGGTTAATGTTCCTCTTTATTCTCATTACGCTTTACCCATTACTCGTTACGGCAGTTGATGCCTCTGAGAAATGGTCGGGCGTAGATGAATCGGTCATAGAAAAATATGCAAAGGAGCATGGCAGGGAGGCAAGGGAACCTCTGATAAATACAGATCAGGGAGACCTGCTGCTGTTTGTATTTCTGCTTGCAGGTACTGTCGGCGGTTTTGCGGCCGGGTATTACTGGCGAACTTTAATGGAAAACAGAAGTCAAAAACCTGAACCCGGAAGTCGAACTGAAGAACATAGATGAGATATGCAGATATTTTCTGAGCATTTAAGAAAGGACCACGGTCTTTCAGGCATTGATGCCAGGGTGAAGCTTGTCTTCGCCCTGGTTCTGCTCGGACTGGTCCTCAGCTATAAGGGATTTATCTTTCCTGTTGTTGTTCTTGCGGGCTGTCTGTCGGGCTGCATATATATCAGGGTGCCTCTGAAAATCTTTTTGCTGAGGTTTTCAGAGCCTCTGTTTATCATCATAATTCTGGTGCTTCTGAAATTCTTCTTCTCCGGCAGTGAAGTCATGTTTTCGGTTGAGGTTTTCGGTATCAATATAACCGGACATTCTGACGGACTGAAAGAAGGTCTGACTATTGCTTGTAGAATCCTCGGTGCTGTTTCCGTGCTCGCACTGCTTGGTTTCTCGACACCGTTTACTGCCCTTATGTCTGCGCTATCATGGCTGAGGGTCCCAAAGGGCTTTGTGGAGATCCTCATGTTTGCATACCGCTATATATTTGTAATCCTCGAAGATGCCCAGGTCATTTATAATGCGCAGAGGAACCGGCTTGGGTATGCAGGGTTCAGACGGGGGCTCGGGTCATTTGGTACGCTGACAGGCTCTCTTGTTCTGAAGGCCTTTGACCGAAGCCATGCCATAACTGTCTCGATGATTCAGCGCGGATATGACGGGGATATGCCGATGCTGAAGCATAAACCTTTCAGGGCATTGGAAGTGTCAGGAGCTTTGGTAATTGTATCTGTCATGGGAGTGGCATGGAAAATTCTGTAAGGCTGGATCTGGATATAAAATCTTTTAAGTATCCGGATAATACGGTTGCCCTGTCTGACATACAGATCAGCATGAAGAGTGGGGAATTTACCGGGCTGTTAGGCTCTAACGGTTCTGGCAAGACTACACTGCTGAAAGTCATGGACGGTCTGCTGAAGGATTTCGATGGCAGTGTTCTGCTTGACGG
Organism: Nitrospirota bacterium; assembly: GCA_016217675.1. Lineage (GTDB taxonomy): Bacteria > Nitrospirota > Thermodesulfovibrionia > Thermodesulfovibrionales > UBA6898 > UBA6898. Next base: position 21,619 of record JACRHC010000055.1, on the reverse strand, counting down.
CACTGAGATCAGGAGGCTTTCGCCAAAAGAGATTTACCGGAAAATCGGTCTTATTTTTCAGAACCCTGATGAACAGCTCTTCGCACCCACCGTATTTGAGGATGTTGCCTTCGGCCCCCTGAATATGGGCTTTTCCGAGGCAGAGACTTCCGAGCGCGTTTTGGGCGCTTTGCGCGATGTTGATATGGAACACTATGCGCAGAAGTCGATTCACAATCTCAGCTTTGGACAAAAAAAGAGAATATGCATTGCAGGTCTTCTTGCTATGGGACATGAGATACTTCTGATGGACGAACCTACCGCAGGACTTGATCCAATGGGAGAATACAGAATGATGAGGCTTCTTACAGAGCTGAACCGGAAGAAGGGTGTTACGATAGTGATGGCAACGCACAGCGTTGATCTTGTGCCTGTCTTTCTCGACAATCTCTATATTTTAAGTAGGGGTAAAATCGTGCGCGGCGGCTCTCCGGAGGAGGTCTTTACCGCACCAAAGGATATGGAGGAGGTCAAGCTCAGGCTGCCGCATATTGCAGAGATGATCTATAAGCTCAAACATGAGGACAAGATCGGTTTTGGAAAGATACCTCTTACGGTCGGTGAGGCAAGAAGGGAAATATTGAAAATTATGGAAGATGTGAAGGAAGACTGAATATGCGCAGGGGATATATCCAGGTCTATACAGGCAATGGCAAAGGCAAGACGACTGCAGCCTTGGGGCTTTCACTGCGGGCTGCAGGAGCAGGTTTGAGAGTATTTGTCATGCAGTTCATCAAAAAGAGCAGATGCAGTGAGCATAAGGCGCTTGAGCGATTTAACGATCTTATTACCATAAAGCAGTCAGGCAAGGGTTTTATCCTGAATAGGAAAGCAAACGCATCTGACATTGATGCAGCCAGACAGGGGCTTGACGAGGTGAAAGAGGTCATGCGATCTCGCGATTATGATCTGATCATATTGGACGAGGCAAATGTTGCTGTCAATCGCGGGCTGATCAGCCGGGATGAACTGCTTGAGGTGATGGAGATGAAGCCTGTGAATGTTGAACTCGTTATAACCGGCAGATACGCAGACGAGAGGATCATAGAAAAGGCAGACCTTGTGACCGAAATGCATGAGCTGAGGCATTATGCAAAAAAGGGAGTGAAGGCAAGAGTTGGAATCGAAAAGTAAGAAATTAAGAACAGGATATACGACCGGCGCATGTGCAGCAGCTGCGGCAAAGGCAGCGACAATGCTTCTGTTACAGGGTCAGGTTGCAACGATCACCAGTGTTAAGATTCCATTCCCTGACGGCAACAGACACGCGTTCAGCATTCAGCATTTAGCATTCAGTATTCAGAACGAAAAACCAATTGCAACAGCCTCTGTGATCAAGGATGCTGGTGATGATCCTGATATCACCAATGGGGCAGAAATAGTGGCGGAAGTGAGATTGCTGCCCCTCACCCACCCCTCTCCCTCTCCGCGCTCAGGCGGATTCGCCGAGGAGAAAAGGGGAGAGGGCAAGGGAGAGGGTGATCAACTTTCCTTTATTCTCCTCAAAGGCGGAAGAGGTGTTGGAACCGTGACCAAGCCAGGTCTCGCTGTTCAGGTAGGCGAACCTGCCATAAATCCTGTGCCGCGAAGAATGATCAGGGAAGCCGTAGGAGAGGCTCTTGATAAATATCCATTGCCTGACGGTCAGGCAATAGAGGTTACAATCTCTGTGCCAAATGGCGAGGAACTGGCAACCAGGACGCTCAATGCGCGTCTTGGCATTACCGGCGGCATTTCGATTCTTGGCACCTCAGGTATTGTCAGGCCTCTTTCAGCAGAGGCCTGGACAGCAAGTATTACAGCTGCAATGGATGTCGCAATTGCAATGGGATGCGAAGAAGTGGTTCTTTCTGCAGGAAGGGTATCTGAAAAGGCGCATATGAAAAAATACAATCTGCCGGATGAGGCATATGTGATGATGGGTGATTATGTCGAGTTCTCGCTTGCCGCGGCAAAAAAGCATAATTTCAAAAAGATCCATATAAGTGCTCACTGGGCGAAGTTGCTGAAAATCGCCATGCGTATTCCTCAGACGCATGTGCGGCATGGCGCTATTGACCTTGGACAGACAACTCTTTTTTTGAATACGTTGCTTCCCGGGCTTTTGGATCCGACTTATGAATTCAACACTGCACGTGAGATTTATGATGTAATTAATTCAAAACCTGGAGCCCAAAGTTCTGAGGTATATTTTAGGGTCTGCACCATGGCAAAAGAGTACGCAGAAGGAATTGCTGCAGACATTCCGGTCACTGCTCATCTTGTATCATACGAAGGGGAGATAATTGCAGAAAGTAAATAAGGTTTATGTCATAGGCATAGGCTACAGGCCCCTGAACACAAGGGCAAGGGAGCTGATTTTAAATTCAGAGGTGATTCTTTCATCAAAAAGGCTTTATGAAGTCTTTCAGAGATACGCGGAGTTCGATGAAGTCAAAGACAGGGTAAGGGTGATTAACAAGGTTGACGAGACCATTTCATTTCTTCACACATCACTCATCACCCATCACTCATCACTGCCTTTAATTCTTCTTGCCTCAGGCGACCCGCTCTTCTTCGGCATAGGCAGGAAGGCCCTTGAAGAATTCGGTCATGATAAGGTTGAAATCCTGCCTGATCTTTCGAGCATTCAGGTTGCATTTGCAGCGATTGGTGAGCCATGGGACAATGCGTTTCTTATGAGCCTGCACGGAGGCCCTGATCCTGAGAAAAGAAGGAGGCTTCCCTATGAACTGAAAGACATCCCTGCGCTGCTTGAGCAGCACAACAAAATCGCTGTTTTGACGGATAAAGAAAACAATCCTTCTGTAATCGCAAGAAAGCTTGCATCAGCCGTCAGTCGTCAGCCGTCAGCCGTCAGAATATTCGTTTGTGAAAGATTGGGATATCCTGATGAAAGAGTCAGCAGCGGCACTCCCGAGGAGATTGCCGGAATGTCTTTTGGTGATCCGAATGTTGTGATACTGACAGGAAGTCCTTTGAATACCCCCCTCACCCAGCCCTCTCCCGGGGGAGAGGGTAAAGCGCACTTTTCAGCTGCGAGGTTTGGATTATCCGAGGACGAAATTGTTCACTCAAGAGGCCTGATAACAAAGGATGAGGTAAGGGCAGTATCTATCCACAAGCTGGGGCTTCCTCAAAAAGGCGTATTCTGGGACATAGGCGCTGGATCAGGCTCAGTCTCAATCGAGACTGCAAGGCTTTATCCTGAATTGAAGATTTATTCGATAGAGAAGAATGAGGAGCAGATCGGAAATATCAAAGTGAACGCTGCGCGCTTCCGGGTATCCAATGTCAGCGTTATAACAGGGGAGGCACCTTCTGCATTGACCGGCCTTCCTGATCCTGACAGGGTCTTTATCGGCGGCAGTAGTGGCAATATGAGCGGGATAGTGAACCATATCAGCCGCACCATGTCAAAAGGTGCAGTTGTGATAAATGCCACAACGCTTGAGACCCTCAGCGAAGCAATGAAAGCCCTTTCCGAAAATGGTTTTGAAACTGATGTCTCGGAGATTTCTGTATCCCGCTCCAAAAAAATCGGCGACAAAAGGCATATGAGCGCGTTGAACCCTGTCTTTATTATTAAAGGAGAAAAAAAGTAGATGCCCGGAAAACTTACTGTGATAGGTGTAGGCCCTGGAGACCCGGAGCTTCTGACCTTAAAGGGGCTCAGGATTCTGAAAGAGGCCTCCTGTATTTTTGTGCCGAAGGGACGTGAGGAGGGCAGCAGTCTGGCATTGTCAATCGTCAGCGAGCTGTTAGACCTTTCCGGCAAGGAAATTGTGGAGGCATATTTCCCTATGAGGAAGACGAGGGGGGCGACTGAGCAGGGTGATCTTGATAATCAATGGAATAAGACAGTCGAAGGTGTGCTCAGCAGGCTCACAAACAATATCGATGTGGCCTTTATCACCATCGGAGACCCTACAGTTTACAGCACCTTTTACTATCTGCACGAAAGGCTGCTGGACCTTAATCCTGATATCATAATTGAGATCATTCCCGGTGTCTCGTCTATCATGGCCTCGGCTGCAAGAGCTGGAGTATATCTTGGCATTGCTGATGAACGAATTGCTGTGCTGCCGGCAAATTATATGTCAAACCTCACGGATACACTTCAAAGGTTTGACACGATTGTGCTGATGAAGGTGAACAAGGTTTTTGTCCAGATCAGGCAGAAGCTTGATGAAATGCAGCTGACAGACAAGGCAGTCTATGTGGCGCGGGCAGGGATGCAGGACGAAAAGATAATCTATAGCCTGAATGAGGTGACAGACAGCGACCTCAACTATTTCTCGATGGTGATAGTGAAAAAATGAAGAAAAACCTTAATAAATCACAGGTTTATTTTGTCGGAGCAGGCCCGGGTGATCCTGAGCTTATCACGGTTAAGGGCCAGAAACTGCTCAGAAAAGCGAAAGTCGTGATATATGCCGGAAGCCTTGTAAACCCTGCATTGCTGAAGGGGCTGAAGACGAAGATCTTTGATTCAGCGTCGATGGACCTCGATGAAATTGTTGGTGTTATTAAAAAGGCTGTTAAACGGGGTGAGCTTGTTGTGAGGCTCCATACTGGTGACACCTCATTTTACAGCGCCATAACCGAACAGATTGAGCGTCTGCAGGAATTGGGCATCAGCTATGAGGTTGTTCCGGGTGTATCTTCTGCCCTTGCAGGGGCAGCAGCCCTTGGGCAGGAACTCACCATACCCGAGATCAGCCAGACAGTTATATTTACAAGGCTTGAGGGCAGGACGCCTGTGCCCAAAAAAGAGCGGCTTTCAGGACTTGCTAAACACCAGGCAACCCTTGTCATTTTCCTAAGCGTCGGCATGATCAATAAAGTTACAGCCGAATTGATGGAGGGGTATCCAAAGAATACCCCTGTAGTGGTCATAGAGAAGGCCTCATGGCCCCAGCAGAAAATCGTAAGGGGCACGCTTACGACTATCGCAGGTCTTGTTGAAGAGGCTGGAATCAGAAAGACTGCATTGATATATGTAGGAAAGGCCCTATGCGCCTCTGAACAGGCAATGGGGAAAGAGTCAAAGCTCTATCATAAGGATTTTAAGCATGAGTTCAGGAAGTAATAAAACACCTCATGCAGGCAGTGTTGCTATCTTTTATATAACGGACAGAGGTCGAGGGCTTGCAGAAAGGCTTGCGGGTTATTACCCTGCAGCCGAAACAAAAAAATATAGTGCACGCTTCCCATCTCAGCTCTGGAAGAAAGACAATACCCTTGTTTTTATTATGGCTTCAGGCATTGTGATCAGGACAATCGCGCCATACATGAAGGACAAAAAGTCTGACCCTGCTGTCATTGTTATGGATGAAAAGGCTCAGCACGTAATAAGTCTGTTGTCCGGACATCTTGGCAAAGCGAATCAGAAGGCAAGGGAAATCGCCGGATTTCTCGGAGGTGAGGCAGTCATAACTACTGCCTCAGACCTGAATAATCTTCCTTCAATAGATTTGTGGGCTGAGGCAAATAATCTCGTCATCGAAAACTGGGACATGCTTTCGAAGGTAGGGACAAAGCTTATTAATCGCGGAACTCTGAGTGTTTACGATGAAATCGGCATTATCTTGCCTCCTGAATTCAAAAGGGTTGACGACCTATCGCACGCCGATCTGCTCGTAACTAACAATATATACGATATTGATATCAATTCCTGCGGGCTGTCATTCCCGCTTGCCGGGAATCTTTCTGCTAAAGCGGCGGGGAAGGATGCCGGACAAGCCGGCATGACAAAACAGGGCAAGATTAATTGTGATACAAGCGGCAAATTAATTTTGAGACTCAAAAATCTCGTACTTGGCATTGGATGCAACAGTGGCACCTCGGAGCAGGAGATTGAATCTGCTGTCATAAAAACCCTTGCTGATCATAACCTGAGCTTTCTTTCTCTTCATTCCCTGTCAACGATAGATATAAAGAAGAATGAGCCTGGGTTGGTGTCATTTGCAGCCAAGTTCGGACTTGATCTTCAAACTTTCGGGGCTGATGAATTAAATACAGTTAAAGGCGTAACTCCATCGCCTGCAGCAAAAAGGGCAACAGGCGCACAGGCTGTTGCAGAGCCTTCTGCACTCCTTGCTGCAGGAGGCAGAACACTGCTCGTGCCCAAGCAAAAGATCGGCAACGTTACCGTTGCAGTTGCAAAGAAAACAGAAAGAAGGCGAAAAATGGAATACGGGAAGATATTTATTGTTGGCACAGGACCGGGCAGCATAGATCACATAACTCCTTATGCCCAGAAGGCGATCAGGGGTTCTGACTCAATAGTGGGGTATGGAACATATCTCGACCTTATTCAGGATCTGATTGCGGATAAAGAGGTAGTAGCTACCGGCATGACGCAGGAGATCGACCGCTGCAGAAAGGCTATAGAGCTGTCTTCTGATGGAAGAACGGTTGCTGTTATCAGCGGGGGCGACCCTGGAATTTACGCCATGGCTGGCCTTGTGCTTGAGCTTCTGAAGAATCAGCATTCAGAATCCGGAACCCGGAGTCCTGAAATTGAGGTGATCCCCGGCATATCTGCGCTTAATGCCTGTGCATCGCGCCTGGGCGCTCCGCTGATGCATGACTTTGCCTCAATCAGTCTTTCTGACAGGTTGACTCAATGGGAGACCATAGAAAAAAGACTCTATGCTGCTGCAATGGCGGATTTTGTGATCGCACTGTACAACCCAAAGAGCAAGGGGCGGACTGAACATATCAGCAGGGCACGTCAGATCATTTTGCAGTATCGCAGCCCTGATACACCGGTCGGTATTGTAAGGGCCGCAATGAGAGAGAATGAGTCTGTCATTATTACTGACCTTGAGCATATGCTTGAGCATGATATAGATATGCAGACCACTGTTATCATAGGAAACTCCAAAACCCTGACATGGAATAATCTGATGATAACGCCGCGGGGATATGAAAAGAAGCACCAGTTTCGAACCAATGAGTAACAACCTGTTACAGAGAAACAGAGCTGCACTTTTATGGGACGAATCTTTTCTCTGGGGGGTTATGGCACTAAAGGCCCTGCAAAAATCCGGTCTTTCTTTTGATCTGATACGGGCTGAAGAGATAGAAAGAGGTCATCTTGAAAAGTATGCTCTGCTTTTTGTCCCCGGCGGATGGTCCTCAAACAAAATGAAGGCATTGGGTGAGACAGGGGTTGAGGCAGTAAGGAGATTTGTTCATGAAGGGGGGAGTTATCTCGGCTTCTGCGGTGGGGCAGGTCTTGCTACACTTGACGGCATCGGCCTTTTAAAGATCAGGCGAAAGCCTACAAGGGAAAGATTACCGAGCTTTAGCGGGAGGATAAGGATAAGAACATCTGATCACCCTGTATTTAGCGGAATCGGTGACCCTGTATTTCATGCCTGGTGGCCGCCTCAGTTCACCATCGAGGACAATAAGATAAACGTCCTTGCCTCATATAGGGAGCCAATGCCTGATGCATTCAGCTCTGACCTGAATATCGGGGATGTGGAAAGCAGAGGCGGCTGGGCAGATCTTGAGCAGCTTTATCAGATCAACCTCGATCCCAAACTGCTTACTAACGATCCCGTGGTAATAGAGGGGACTTATGGCAGCGGGAGAGTTCTACTCTCTCTTGCTCATTTCGATACTTTGGATGATATGAACGGTATACAGGTAATGAATAATTTATGGAAATATCTTGGAGGTCAGAAGGAAGGGCAATCCTCTTCTATCAGACAAGAAGGCGTTGCTGCTGCCATAGGCAGCACTTCTTCATCACCTGGCATTGCTATCCTCGAATCCGCAGTGTCCGGCATAATTGATCTCGGAATCAGAAATTTCCTCTGGTTCTGGCGAAACCCCATGCTTCTTCAATGGCGGAGGGGCGTCAGGGGACTTGAATATTGCACACTTTATATCATGATTCAGGAAATTGCTCTCAGGCTTAATGGTCATCCAGCCGAAAAATACAGACTTATAGAGAATGACTTAATGAATATCGGCGAGCGGCTTGTTTATTTTTCGGAAAGGGCAAAAAGATTGCTGGTACTTGAAAGGCTTGCCATGCAGAGCAACCATATCACGTATGAACGATGCGACGTTCCTGAGATTCAGAAGATCAGGGAAGAGCTCTTCGCTTCATCAAAAAGTTACGGAGGTATGTTTAAGGAAATTATAGACAGTATTGATGCCATCCTCTATAAGTTAATTAAAAAAGAGCAGGATAATTAATTATCCTGCTCTCCAAAAAAACTCAATCCGTGCTTAGGGTTTCTGGATATAGATTTCCCAGCTTTCACCCGTTTTCACGATCTCAACAGGCATACCCTTGCTCTCAGCAAACCTCGGAAGAGAATCCTCGGCTGATGCGGGAGCATCGCAAAGGATCTTGAGGATACCGCCGTTCGGCATTTTCTCCAAAGCCTTCTTCGTAAGAACAAGCGGATAAGGGCATACCCTTCCTAATACATCCAGTACCTGTGCCGGTGTCTGTGCTTTTAAATCTGCCATATTTCTTCCTCCTTAATTTAGCAGAAGAGGAGATGATCAGCCGTCTCCATCTCCTTCTGTATTTCATTATACGATACAATATTCGCTCTCATATCACCGCCGAGGTCCTCAGCATCCATAACCAGGTTCTCCTCGGTAAGGCCGAACTTATCAAGGTCTTCCTTGCAGATCAGGACCTTAAGGTCAAGAAGAAGCGTATTCTTCGCATGTCCTTCATTCGTCGTAATGCCGTAATGCTTGCCAGCCTGCTGGTTCTTCAGAATGTTGAATACGCCGTCGCCGACATAGGAGATAGAAGCCTCGACAAGATCTCCGTCATTAAGGTAGATCTCGACTGTCTGACTCGAAATGGCATGGGTCAGAGCAAGTCTTGATGCCTCTGTCTTATACGGAAGTGAGCGGACAACAAATGCAAGTTTCTTGGTCGCCATATTAGTCTCCTCCTATATGAAGGACTCTATCTGCTTCAAAGGTGCTCGCAAGATACCAGTCCATGCTTTTCCGCTGAAAACCGTCGGGACAGTCTTCCTTGTGGTAGCCTCTTGCCTCTGCGCAGGCCTCGCATGCCGTGATATTGAAATTACCGGTTGCCAGCATTTCCTGAAGGGTCTTTGAGAGAAACGAATAGTCTTTGAATGCCTTCTGCCCCTTTTTCGCAAGCATGGTAGCATTGCCGGACATCCAGAAATCAACCTTATGTCCCTTTTTCACAGCAGCTTCAGAAAGCTTTACCGCAAAATCAAGAGACATTGAGCCTACAAGTGAAGAAAATGTGCCAATTGTCAATTTACCCATAGTACCCTCCTATAACCAGATTACTTTTTCGTAATCGTTAAAAATAAGATCAACCAAATCGCCGTAGTTTACAGCCTTTACACGGCTATCGAGCTTGTCAGCAGTAAAGCCTCTGCTCTCAAAGTCCTCGGTCAAGGCATAGAAGTCAGCCTTCTTTTCGAGTATCGGGCAAGCCTTGCCACCTTCTTTTGCTGCAGCATGGTAAACACCATTGCCAACAAGGATAATGCCGAGCTTTTCAGCACTGAGCCTGTCCACGATATCAGACCCGGTCCGGTAATCGCTCATAAGGACAGCTAATTTCATTGGGTTACCTCCTTAAATAGGGTTGTGAAAAGTTCTGTTTTATACCAGTTCCCAGCAAATTGCGTCAATACAAAAAACCCGCTCTTATGCTGCTGACTTTCGCTTCCCGTAACATTCCCGGACACATCGGTGTCCGGCAGCGAAAAGGAAACTCCTTACATTTCGGTAAGCGTTACTGCGCCTGACGGGCAGACGCTTGTGCAGGTCTGGCATCCTTCACAATCATCTCCGCGCGCTACAGTAGCCTTGCCGTCCACCATGTCAAACACAGTAACAGGGCAGTTGTTTGAGCATTCCTCACAGCCTGTGCAGATATCAGCATTCACCGCTACAATATACATGTTGTTTCCTCCTTTGTTTTAATAAAAATTGTCTCGTTATTTGTAATCAACAATACCCGCAAAGGTCACCGTCCTATCAGTGCTCGACCGCACCATTTTCTTCCCTGACCCCTATCGCAACCTTATAGAGCAGAGTAAGAACCAATAATCCGACAGCATAAACGCCAAAGGTGATGGCAAGCTCAGGCATGGTCGGCGCATATTCCGTCACCCGTTCGAATGGGTTCGGCACAAAGCCGCCGATAACAAGGCCCATTCCCTTGTCTATCCAGGCGGCAATAATAACTCCCACGAGGGCAATCTTCAGCGTCCCCTCATTCTGGCGTGTGGACGGGTTTACCAAAAGTGCGATACTTGCAAAGGCAAGAACCGCGGCAGTCCACATCCAGGGAACAAGCTTCGTATGGCCGTCAAGTCCGGCAAAGAGATAAACGAGCGGATGTGCATGGCCCGGGATACCGCTATAGAAGGCTGTAAACACCTCAAGAAGGAAGAAGAAAACATTCGCACACATTGCATACGTAACGATCTTGGCCAGCGACTGGATAGCCTCCTGTCCAGGATCAAATTTGCTGAACTTTCTCACCAGAAGGGCAAGAAGGACGAGAATTGCAGGTCCGCCTGCAAAAGCCGAGGCAAGGAACCTGGCTGCCATAATAGCGGTAAGCCAGAGATGCCTGCCTGGAAGTCCTGCATAAAGAAACGCCGTTACCGTATGAATACTGACTGCCCAGGGGATCGAGAGGTAGATAAGGGGCTTCACCCACTTCGGCGGCGCAACCTGTTTCTGGTCAGCAGCCAGTGTTGTCCAGCCGATGATGATATTCAGGAAGAGATATCCGTTCAGCACCAGCGCATCCCAGAACATGACCGAGTTCAGCGTTGGATGCAGAACAACGTTCAGTACCCTCATCGGCTGTCCCATGTCGACCAGGATAAAGAGCATGCACATGGTTACAGCAGAAACGGCAAGGAACTCGCCAAGGATCACGATCTTGCCGAACTTTTTGAAATTATGCAGATAGTAAGGTATAACAAGCATGACCGCTGATGCTGCCACGCCGACAAGGAACGTAAACTGCGCAATATAGAAACCCCAGGAAACATCCCTGCTCAGTCCGGTAATGCCAAGACCTTCATTGAGCTGTTTCATGTACGCTAAAAAGCCGACGCCTATCACTGCAAGCAGGAAGAATATCCATGCCCAGTATCTGTTGCTGCCGCTAAGGGCCCTTTCAAACATGCTCGCCACCTCCAATCACATAGTAAATGCTCGGCTGTGTCCCGAGTTCAGGCTTACGCCTGATCGTGTATTTCTCCGCCATCAGCTTTCTCACCTCAGATTTTGGGTCTTCCAGGTCGCCAAATACGATGGCACCATTCGATGCCTCAGCACATGCCGGCTGCTTGCCGACTGCAAGCCGTTCATAACAGGCGGTGCATTTTTCGACAACGCCGATCATACGGGTCGGAAATTCTTTATTCTCAACCTTGATGGCATTATCCTTCCGGGGATCAACGTAATTGAAGCTTCTGGCGCCGAACGGGCAGGCTGCCATGCAGAACCTGCAGCCGATACACCGATGCATGTCCTGCATCACGATACCGTCGGACTTGCGCTTGAATGTTGCCTGGGTCGGACAGACCCGGACGCAGGCCGGGTTAGCGCAATGGTTGCAGAAGAGCAGAAAATTCTTCTCTTGCAGTTCCTTGTTCATGATCTTGTCCTCTGCCATATTTGGGAAGGTATGCTCATAGTCATCCTTCCAGATCCATTTGATCTCATGCTTCGGATTTTTCAGTGTCGGAACATTGTGTATATTATGGCAGGCGTCAATACACTTCTGATAATCCTCTTCTGTCTTGAGCATACCGACATCGACCACAAATCCCCACCGTTTGGCTTTAAGAGCCTTCGGGTCGGGTGAAGCCTGTGAAGCCTCGAGTCCGCCCCTGCCGAGACTGGTAATGGCTGTTGCGCTGCCCACACCAAGGATAGTGGAAACACTTGCTAATTTCAAAAACTGTCTCCTGTTCATACTCATGACTTTTCCTCCTTTGGTGCGATATGGCAACTCCAGCAATAGGGTTTCACAGCCATGTAGTTATGACACTTATCGCAGAACTCCTTTTTGTTCGAATGACATTTCATGCAGGTGTTCTGGAGACTGATAATATATTGTTTGCCGTTCGACTTGCTGGTATAGATGCGGTTGCCATTTCGGACAACCTCGTCCCGCCAGTCGTTCAGAAGCTGCATATGCTCTGCCCTCATGAACTCCTTGGACTCGACGCACTGCTTAACCGGCATGGCGTTGATCTCCGGTGTCTTGATGCTCGGCTCGATCTTCGCGTTCGCCTTTCCGAGGTTCAGCAGGAACGGTAATGCAGCCAGGATAAAGAAGACTGCAAGCCCTGCTATGATCTTTCCGGAATTATACATTATTCGTTACCTCCCTTCCCGGGGAGCGGTTCGCCTCGCAGGTTCGTCTCCCTCTCCTTCTCTCCTGTCATGATCATGGCATTCGCCACAAGCTCATGCACACCGGCAACCCGTGTTCCCGGGACCCAGTAGTCCATGGAAGCGGAGAGCGTTGCCCGGTCAATGGCACAGATATTTGCAAGCGTATTCACACCATATTTTTCGGTAACATGCTTCACGGCATTCGCCCTTGGCAGGCCGCCGCGCATCCTGAGTTCCATATTCTCGCTGGCATTCAGCCCTGTTCCGCTGCCGCAGCAGAAGGTCCGTTCCCTGATCGTATTTTCAGGCATCTCATGGAACTTGTTGCATACGTTATTGATGATATAGCGCGGCTCCTCAAGAAGACCCATACCTCTGGCAGTATTGCAGGAGTCATGATACGTAACAACAAGGTCGTCGTTCCTGGTCGGATCAAGCTTCAGCTTGCCGTTCTTGATAAGGTCAGCCGTGAACTCGGTGACATGGATCATCTTGGTCGATGCAGCGTTATCAAAGACCGTCCCGGTGATCGGGGACTTCGGTACTTCCATGAAATCAGCCGGACCGTTCCAGGTATCCATGTATTGGTTCAGGACCCTCCACATATGGCCGCATTCTCCGCCAATGATATATTTCACGCCAAGCCTTTTGGCTTCGGCGTAGATCTTTGAATTCAGTCTCTTGGCCATTTCGTTCGACGTGAACAGGCCGAAGTTGCCGCCTTCTGACGCATAGGTCGACCAGGTATAATCAAGCCCCAACTCATGGAAGAGCATCATATACCCCATGGCAGTGAATGTGCCGGGGTCTGCGAACAGATCGCCTGAGGGCGTCACAAACAGGATCTCAGCCCCCTTTCTATTGAAAGAAGGGTTGATCCTGATGCCGGTGATCGTCTCGATATCGTCGACCATGCCTTCGACACTGTTCATGATGGCATGAGGCTCAAGGCCGAGGTGATTGCCCTTCATATAGCAATTGGCGACCGGTCCTGATATCCAGTCAGTGTTCAGGCCGAGAAGATTGGTGAACTCCCTTGCCATCATCGTGATCTCGGCCGTGTCTATGCCGTACGGGCAGAAGACCGAGCAGCGCCTGCACTCTGTGCACTGATAGAAGTAGTACCACCACTCCTTCAGGACACCGAGGTCAAGTTCGCGGGCGCCTGCCAGTTTGCCGAGGTACTTGCCGGAGTTCGTAAAATACTTTCTGTACACAGACCGCATCAGCTCGGCTCTCAGCACAGGCATGTTCTTGGGATCACCGCCGCCGATAAAAAAGTGGCACTTGTCAGCACAGGCTCCGCACCGAACACATATATCCATGAATATTTTGAATGAGCGGTATTTGGAAAGTCGGTCAGCCATTGCCTCAAGGACCGTACCTTCCCAGTCCTGCGGCAGTTTCCAGTCAGCCTCAACCGGTGACCAGTCCCGCGCATTCGGAAATTCGACGATCTTGAGGTTCTTCCCTTTTGCTCCCCAGCATATATTGCCCGGCTTAAGCTCAACCGGCTTATCCATCCAGTTCTCATCCTGGGGAGGGTTATAATTTAACTTCATGAGTTCTTCTGGTGTTGGAAGTTTTGCCATGATTACTCCTTTTCGACCGGCAGACCGGCCTTCTTCATCTTCTCCCTGAACTCGTCCTCGTATTCCGCATACGTATGGACATGGACAGGATAGTTCCAGGGATTGATATGCCGGACCATTCTGCTGTCATTCGCCATATTCCGTGTCGGGCTCAGGAATACTCCTCCCATATGCATCAGCTTGCTGAACGGGAAATAGATGAGAAGCGTGCAGATCAGGAAGAGGTGTACATAAAAAATTGCTCCTATGCCCTGCGGTATGATCGGGCTCAGGCTGACCAGACCCATGGCAAACTGCTTCACAGCAACAATATGCACTTTAAACATATATCTCATAAGAATGCCTGATAGTGCAATACCGAAAATAAGGAAAAGTGGGAAAAAATCAGATGCAAGGGAAATATACCTGATCTGCGGCAGATAGACCCTCCGGAAAATGAGGAATGTCACTGCACCGAGGATCACGGCATCAGTCATATAGAAGAGCGGGGCTCCAACCTGGAAAAAACTGTCCACACCTTCCATCATACTGAGGATCGATGGCACGTCCTGAAAAAAGAAGCGGAAGTGTCTTGCAAAGATAAAGAAGAATGTCCAGTGAAATGCCAGGCCTGCGAGCCAGAGCAATTTCTCGGAACCGTAAACGATCTTGCCGTCCGTCATCTCTGTCTTCATATTCCTGAAGAGGGAGCGGAAGACAAGCACTTCAAGAAGCATCCTGCCGACGACCTGCAAGGTCGTCACAGGGTTCTCAAGTTTGTCATGTTTGATCCACGGAAGCGTCTTTTGCTGCCCGCAGGTAGTAGGAATGCAGAATGGCACCGGTGACTTCGCCCACTGCAGAACGCGGTAGATAAATCCGAAAATGAAGACCGCAACCGCAGTATAGGGCACAATGACCCCGAAGAAGAATTCCACCTGATGTGCCAACGTCACCCCGACCAATGCAAGCAGTGCGAGTACCACAACTGCAATGAAGGGCAATACGACTTTCATGTGTTTACCTCTTTCTTTGGTATTGAAATGAATGTGGTTTCTTGTGTCGCCCCCTCGATCTCTGTGACCAGATTCGCCTGCTGGAGGAGCCGGTAGGTCATGTTCTTCATCTCGTTCGCTTTGATATCATAAAGCTTTTCGCGGCACTGCATGAAGATATCAAAGGCTATGAGAACAAGAGAGTCGATCTGTGAATCGAGGATTGCGAGTTCTTCGGCAAGCTCTGAGGTAAGGGGTATATCTTTGACCCCGTCCCTGATAATGCTCTTGAGAAAAAAGATAAATGCCACTGCCTGGGCAGCAGTGAATTCCTGGATTGCCCTTACCCTGATCATGGCATCGAGAAAGCCTGATACCTTCGCGATCTCGCCCCCCTGAACAAGTTCCTGAAAAATACCCTCTATGCCTTCATGGATAGTTTGACCGACCGGATTGGCAAACCTGTCCTTCTGGTTCTTAAGGAACTTGGCAGTCTCAGCAGGATAGGTATCGACAATACGGTCGAACCACAAGGCAAGAAGTGAGTCTTTCTTTTCTAAAAGGATATGCTTCAGGCTCATCTGGTGCAAAATTCTCCCCTGACCTTTTTTGTAGATAGAGAATCCGTGTCTTTATGGGCACGGTGCAATCGTTGCCAAAACAGCGGAAAAAACAATACCCCAAAGAATGCTCAATGGGGTACTATTTTTGTCAGCCGCCTCTGCAGCCAAAGGGCTATACGCAGCCTGTAGGCTTCGGAAGCCCTGCATACTTACATGCCTGCTTTGCAGGACCGCCCGGATAAAGCTCGTAAAGATACTTGGTGTTGCCTTTCTCAGGCCCCATAGCCTTTCCGATCTCCTTGACGAGGATCTTGATCATCGGAGCGATCTGATACTGTTTGTAGTAGTCACGCAGGAAATTGATAACTTCCCAATGAGCAGGAGTGAGCGTCACTCCGTCCTGACCTGCAAGAACATCTGCAAGCTCCTTTGTCCAATCATCAAGGTTCAGAAGATATCCATCATCATCTACCTCGACTGACTTTCCCTGAAAATCCATTGTTGCCATGCTTTCTTCCCCCTTTCACTTAGGTTCAAAATACATTCGAAGGGATTACTCCCTACATCATGAATGCTTGTATAAAGAGACACTCTGTTACGAGCTATAAACAGTAATACAGAACCCGGCCCCCGGTCAAATAAAAAAATCTTATCAGCAGATGATTCTTCTTTATTTTTTAGCAGGCCGGGTTGCCCGAATTCTAAACTTAATATATAGGCATATATGAGGAAACAGCTGCAATGGCGCCTGGGTCGGAATTTTATTTTTTCATCTTGGCGAAGAGATAGACCGGGGAACGTTTTCCTCTGCCTAACGATTCTGAGCTGAACCGGTTCTTCCTTGACTCATAATTAAACTCTTTCACCTCATAGTCTTCTTCAGGGGTCAAGGCCCATGCCCTGTCCAGATCCCCATTGCAGAGAAGGGTCAGGACGTCAACATAGGCATCGCCGACGTTATGGCCCGAACCATCATAAACATAGGCAGCTCCGCATTCACATTTGCCGCCGCTGACAACATTCCCGAACTTTGTTGTGATATCCTCGAGTTCCCTGAGCGGCCGCTCACAAAATGGACATCCCAGAACTGCATTATGATCTCTTCTGCCTGCATGCATAATTATTATTTCTCCCTGCCGGCCATACGGGCGGCTACCGTGTTTGCGATCTTGGCTATTGATGTTGTCATAAACTCCCCTTTATCATAAACCTTCACCGTGCTTGAGTCATTGCCGAGGTTCTTTACTATGGGAAGGAATTCCTTCAGATCCAGTATTCCTGCGATCATCAGGGCATATGCCCTCACCCCGGCATCTTTGTCATCAAGACAGAGCTTCTGCTCCAGAAGCTCCTGCGTCATGGTCAGCAGATCAGGCCGTATCTCAACAATCCTCCAGATCGCCCGCATAACGCCGCGCCTGAGCATCTGTTCATCATGAAAAGAGGTGACAACCTGCCCAATGTCAGCAAAGGCATCAGGCGTGCTTCTCACGATCTCCCCTAACAGCTCGGGCGCGCTTCCCGGACCGTTCCCAGACTCATCCCGCATCATCCAGAGGAATCTCTGGCTCAGGTTCCTGATAACATCAACATTCGTCTTTGCGATCTCGCCCGCAACAAGCCCGATCGCTTCTATGGCCCGCCAGCTCTCCAGATTTTCCTTGTCATAAACAAGGGATATGAGCATTCTGATCACACTTCGGTCCTTCTGCGCTGCTTCTACTATCGGCTGGAGCTGATACTGCCCCAGGCATTCCCTGATCTCTGATTTCTGCATCTATTTCCTGCCTTTTTGGTATGCAACTGCCTGTTGTATCATTCCCTCTGCCCATTCAGGACAGCCGAGAGCATGCAGATGTGTATAGGTTGCCAGAACATTCTTATAGAAGATACCATCCTGACCATCCATAATACCCTCGCCACGCTCCATCCTGAATGCGAACTGCAGGTTATTTTTCTTGCCAAGACGGCCATTAGTAAGGCCACATACCACACACTCCCCTTCATCCCCTCCCCTCACCTCTCCACTGGAGGGAGAGGGCAAGGGTGAGGGGGATATACTTATGAACTCCTTATTAAGGGGCTTGATCACGCAGGAGTAATGGAACTCGTGCCCCCTGATCAGGGTCCCTCTCTTATAAAAAGGATTGGCCTTCGCCACCTTCACGATCGTGTACCCATGTGCCTGGGGCTTCTTCTCAAGACTGAACCTGAGAGGGAATATCCCTGCCATGGGATATGTATTACGGTCCAGCACCAGCGCCTCGCCAAGATACATCAGTCCTCCGCATTCAGCATAGACCGGCAGCCCCTGCTCAACCGCCGCCTTCAGCGCGTTTCTGAAGTTCTTATTCTTGGCAAGGGCAATAGCATGTGTTTCAGGAAACCCTCCGCCAATATAAAGGGCGTCAATATCAGGGAGTTTCTTCGCCTTGAGCGCACTGATCTCGATCAGCTTTGCCCCGCGCTTTTCAAGCTCCTCAAAATTCTCAGGGTAGTAGAACTGGAAGGCAGAGTCACGGATGATGCCGATACGCAAGCCGTGACGGGTAATGGGTGATGAGTAATGAGTATTTCCGGTCCCTAATCCCCAATCTCCAATCCCTGCCTTTTTCGCTATTTTTCTTATAGCATCAAGATCAAGGTATTGCTCTGCAATATCAGCGCAGGCAGCAATCGCCTTTTTGACCTCCGGATGCTCCTGAAAAGGCGTAAGGCCCATATGCCGCTCTGAGAGCTGCTCGCCCCGCAGTTTCGGTATCGCACCCACAACCGGCACCCTGCAGTATTTGGCAATCGCTTCCCTGATCACCTTTTCGTGCCTCTTGCCTGCGATCTGGTTTAAGACCACACCGCTGATCTTCACCTTTGGATCGAACTTCAGCATGCCAAGGAGCATTGCAGCTGCAGTCCGTGTCACCTTGGTGCAGTCGAGCACCAGGATCACCGGTGCCTGCAGGGTCTTTGCAAGCTCTGCAGTGCTGTACGTCCCTGCTGCGTCCATGCCGTCATACAGCCCCCGGTTCCCCTCGATAACAGCACAGTCAGCCTTGCCATAGTGGCCGGCAAAGGACGATATGATCTTTTCCTTTGTTATCAGAAAGGGATCAAGATTAAAGCAGGCATGTCCTGCTGCAGACGAGAGCCAGCCTGCATCAATATAATCTGGCCCTTTTTTGTACGGGACGACCGATAGGCCCTGCTTCTTCCAGGCAGCGATAATGCCCAGGCTGACCAATGTCTTGCCAGCCCCGCCCTTCATGCCTGCAACGATTATTCGCGGATAGTTCGGTTTCATCAATAAGTTAACAAACTCCGTAACACTTTTTTATATTTTACCTGTTTATATCATGAGCAGACAACCCGGACAGACTGAAATTTTGTGACTTAGTCACATACTTCATAACGCAATTGGCTTAGCATAGGATCAGAGCAAACAATAAAAGGAGGTGAAGATAGATGAAGAAGAATGTTGGCAGCATAGAAAGGATTATACGGACCGCAGCTGGTCTTGGGATACTTTCCCTGGCGTTCGTGGGTCCCCAGACAGCATGGGCATATCTCGGCATCATTCCGCTGATAACAGGGCTGACCGGTTTCTGCCCTCCCTATGCCTTGCTGGGCATCAAAACCTGCAAGAGCTGTCAGTAAGAGGCTGTTTAATACAACAGCCTCCAAAGGAGGTTGGATATGCAGAAGACACATTGTCCGATATGCAGAAAAGAGGTCTTTTATCTTGTGCACCACCTGCATAACATGACTGACAAATTCGCAGTAGAGCAGGTGAAGTATGATTTTTCCGGCTGGACAGAAGATGATGGGCTCTGTCTGCCCTGCCTGGAGAGATACAGGAAATACAACCTGATGAGTTTTTCGGATATACGGATAACCGTCAATTAACAAAAGGAGAAAAGCATATGAAGAGAACCGTTATGATCGTATTCAGCGCAGTGCTTGCATTAGGGCTCATTGCAGTCGCATACGCAGGTCTGAAGTCAACGATGGAACTCAAGGCAGGAGCTGAGGTCTATGCCTGTAACTGCGGAGAGGCCTGCAAGTGTGACACCATGTCGAACAACGCCGGCAAATGCACCTGCGGCAAGGAGATGGTCAAGGCTCAGGTGACAAAGGTCGAAGAAGGCAAGGCCTCTTTGAAGGCAGCAGGCTGGGAAAAAGAGCGCTCATTCAAGACAACCGGCCAGTATGCATGCGCCTGCGGACCTGCGTGCAAGTGCGATACCATCAGCCAGAATCCCGGCAAGTGTACCTGCGGCACAGAGATGTCAAAAGTAAAATAGTCCCCAAACCTCCCATGGGAGGGAAAAAGGCCCCGAACATATCGGGGCCTTTTTTTGTTTGTTCTTATGTGGTGGATTGATTACGGCACTGTTGCCTACACCACTTATCAGCGCGATCAAGAATCTTCAACGATGAAGATAATCAGGAGACAGCGTTAATCGAGCTTACAATGTTGCCTTGCAATCATCAACTGCTTACCTTGGCTTGTCCTTTGGCACCGCCTCAAATGGGTCCCTGTCGAGTTCTTTCAACATATATGAATACTGCTCGTTTATCGTCATCGTCATGAAGGGTTCAAGAGCTTTGATTGTAATAGGGATGCCAGATCGTCTTTTCCTAATACAATCTAAGATACTGATCAGTTTTGGGGCATACGGCGTAGCAGAACTAAAGGTGATTTCGTACCTATCGCTTGCCGTATTCAATAAAAGTGCAGGCACCTTGTTTGTGAAATGTTTTGTCATCTCTGTCGACGCCTCCGTTAGTTTGTGATAATCAATCGTCTCTTTCAGGCGCCACCCATCACTATCGATTAAGGAGTGGACAAAAATAATTCTTTTTGTCGTCAATACAAGATTGCTGACGGCATCTCGGTGTGAGTTCTTATAGTATCTAATCCTAAAGAAGCATTTAATATTAATAAGAATAATTTCGCCATCGTTCAAGCCTATTAAGCGGATTAATTTGTCGGTGGGCGGCTGGTATGCGCCAGCAGCCATATAGATTTCTGTCTCACTTTTTATATCGGCACTCGCCATAGTAGACGATCCAGTATTGATTGCATCGAGGATACTGGCTTCTTGGCTCTTATCGTATAAGCAATTGGTGCATTGTATCACGAGCCGCATATTATCAAAACGGCACCGCGGACAAGTCCTAAAGATTGTTTTAGCAGATAGAATTTGAAGCGCCCTAAAAAGATAGCCTTGAATAAGCAGCATACGCACTATCGAGACGATTGACATGGTAAGAATAAAATTATGGTAGATAAATAGAGGAAATAGCTGTCCGGCGCTCAGATCGAAGCGCAGGGTTATAATGGCCGCGGGCAAAAAAATCACATGCAAAATCCAAGGGTTTTTCTTCTTCAATTCAAAACCTGCTAAAATCAGATAATACGTGGCAAAGAAAAGAACGGTTCTATATCTACCAATTCCCGCAATAAAAATAGATAACCATAGCCCGCTCCCTCCCAAACTAATAATCGAATCATAATTATCAATCAGAGAAGACTTTAATCTCTGATGTCGGAGAGGTTCCTTGGGTAGCAACCTGTCGCTGAGATAGCCAAGATAAAGACGCAGGAAACCCGCCACCAGAGCTTGCAAAAGAAATATCTGCGATATTAGCTCCCTCAGTCTGCCCTTAAGGGAATGAGGAATGATTGACGAATTATTATAGTATTTAAATTTAGCGTATATTATGATGCATATAACTAATGCGAGTGTCTTGAACCATATAATTTGATCACTATTAAACTGATTCACTTTGATATGGATTCTTGTTTATTTCGCTTCGTAAGCCACATTATTATTTTATCGCGCTCCAGTGTAAGGAGTTCAGAAAGAAAAAGAGAAGATGCAACTACTTAACTGCACCGTGCAGTTCTTCTTCGACTTTCTCAGACAGGAAAATTTTCAAGAGCGACTGATAGGGAACATCCCGCTTGTTCGCAAGCAACTTAAGATGTTCAATAAGTGATTCGGGCAGACGAATCGAAATAGTCCTGGTGGTCGGTCTTAAATTG
>JACRHC010000059.1 GCA_016217675.1 Nitrospirota bacterium | reverse complement strand
GTTCGTTGTTGAGGCACAGACCTCGCCGGGTGCAAGTACGCCGCTGCTCATACCCAGGCATGCTCCGCAGGTGGGGTTGGTTACGCAGAACCCTGCGTCCATGAATATCCTTATATAGCCCAGTTTGTCAGCATCCCTGAACACCTTGGGCGTGGCTGGAGAGACAATACCTCTCACCGTCGGGGCAATGGTCCTTCCTTTCAGATACTGAGCTGCAATGCGAAGGTCCTCAAGCCTGCCGTTTGTGCAGGATCCGATATAAACCTGATCTACAGGTGTCCCGGCAACCTCTGAGACATTCTTCACTTCATCCGGCTTAAAACCAACGGTCACCTGCGGCTCCATGTTCGTCACATCAAGGTCAATCACCTTTTCATATCTGCAGCCCTTATCCGACCACCACTTCTTGAAATCAGCAACTGCAGCCTTTTTATCTGCGTATTCAGATGAAATAAAGGGCCAGAGATAATCGACCGTCACCTTGTCAGGCATGCAGATACCTGAGGTGCCTCCAGCCTCGATCGCCATATTGCAGAGCGTCATCCTGCTTTCCATGGACATCTTCTTTACCACGCTGCCATGAAACTCTATAACGCAGTCTGTCGCGCCTTTGACCGTTAGTTCCTTTATGATCCTCAAAATGACGTCCTTTGCATAGACCGACGCAGGCAGGGCGCCGTTCACGTTTATCCTGATCGTCTTCGGCTCGCGGAACGCGCATACGCCCTTCAGGATGCCGACCTCAAGGTCGGTCGTTCCGACACCTGCAGCAAAGGCGCCAAAGGCTCCATGCGTGCAGGTATGAGAATCTCCCATAATAACCGTATACCCCGGTCTGATAAAACCCTGCTCAGGGAAGAGCGCATGACATACACCATTTTTGCCGATATCGAAAAAATCCTTTATCTTCTGCCTTCTGGCCCAGTCCCTCAGTATCTTGCCCTGTAGTGCTGTCTTGGTGTCTTTTGCCGGAGTGACATGATCGATAACAACCTTAATCTTGTCGGGATTAAAGACCCTGTCCATACCGCGCGCCACAAGGTCGTTGATTGCGATCGGCGTCGTGATCTCGTGACACATCACAACATCAAGATCGAGCACCTTGGTCCCGGGAAAGGGCTCATCTCTCAAATGCGATTTAAATATCTTTTCTGCCAATGTCAAAGCCATAATTTTTCCTTTCAGAATCTGCGTGAATCTCTCAGACTCGCTGCTTTTTAAAATATCATATCAGGCACAATTTTATAAAGAACCTTCACCCTCAAGTCCTGCCCATAAGGCACACTGATTATGCTAAACTTTTCTCATGAAAGCTCCTGATGACCTGTCTCAGCCTCCAAGCGTTGCAAGAATATTTCTTGTATTTTTAAAGATCGGCACGTTTGCCTTCGGCGGTGTGTACTCCATGCTCTCTTTTTTTGAAAGGGAACTTGTGGAGAAGCGCAGATGGATCTCTCACGACGAATATATTGAAAGCATTGCGATCGGCCAGATGACTCCGGGTGCTCCCATTGTCAACTCAGGGATCTGCATCGGGTACAGACTGAGAAAACTGAGAGGCGCTCTGGCATCCACAGCAGGCCAGATATTTACCGGCACGATCACAGCAATCCTGCTTGCGGTCTTTTATATGAAGATAAAAGAACATGCCATACTCAGGCCAATCATGAAAGGTATTGGAGCAGCTGTTATTGGACTGCTCCTTTCCATTATTTTCACCATGTCCAGAAAGACCCTTAAAGATCACAAAACCCTGCTCGTTGCCGTTGCTGCATTCGTCCTGTTAGCCCTGTTCAAGGTCAGTCCTATCATGATCATCCTGACAGCCGGTGCAGCCGGCTTTATCCTCTTCAGGAATAAATCCAGATGAGCCTGCTCCTCCTCTGCTGGATTCTTTTTTATATTAACGCCCTGACCATTGGCGGAGGGTATGCCATGCTTCCGCTTCTGCAGCGTGAATTCGTGGACAAGCACCACTGGCTAACCAACCAGGAGTTCCTCGACGCAATTGCCATAGGACAGTTATCACCCGGACCTCTGACCGTTATGAACGCATTTATCGGATTCAAGCTCCACGGTCTCACAGGCTCCCTTTTGGCAGTTATATGCTCTTATCTCCCGAGTTTGATAATCGTCACGCTTGCAGTGAAATATTATTACGCTTACAGGGAATCTGAGTTCATTGCTGCAGGCTTTACGGGCATCAAAAGTGCGGTCATCGGCCTGCTTGCTGCTGTTGCCGTTTCTCTCGGCAACACGTCTCTCGTTGATCCTGGCACATTCGCCATAGCACTCTGCAGCTTTGCATGCATCACGTTTACCAGGATCGACCCTTCTTTCATTATTCTCGGCGCCGGGCTTATCGGCGCATTCTTTTTCTGATCAGGAGATATAGCTATGTTCATCGGAATAATTTCAGACACCCACGATAATCTGCCGGCCATACACAAGGCCGTAGCGATCCTGAACGAACGAAAGGTCGAGCATGTCATTCATGCAGGAGATTTCTGTTCTCCGTTCACCTTCAGGGCATTAAAGCATCTTCAATGCGATTTCACCGGCATATACGGCAACAACGATGGCGAGCGCGTGTTGCTCCAAAAACTATCACAGGGCCGTATATTTACACAGCCGTATGTTTTGGAACTGGCGGAAAAGAAGATCGTGATCATGCATGAACAGCAT
Organism: Nitrospirota bacterium; assembly: GCA_016217675.1. Lineage (GTDB taxonomy): Bacteria > Nitrospirota > Thermodesulfovibrionia > Thermodesulfovibrionales > UBA6898 > UBA6898. The sequence continues at coordinate 45,503 of JACRHC010000059.1, read as the reverse complement.
GTGGTGGAGGCGCTGGCAGAGAGCAATCATTTTGACCTCATTGTGTACGGCCACACCCATACCCCTGACATCCGGAAACAGGGCAACACCCTTATCGTAAACCCGGGGGAATTGAGCGGCTGGCTCTATGGCAAATCAACTATGGCGATTGCTGATCTTTCTTCGCTGTCCGCTGAACTGCTCGAACTCTAACAACTGCTTCTCAAATATCGAACACCTCTCCCAACGTCGGAACATGCGTTGGATAGGAAAATCTTTTCTGTATGGCATCCTGGAATGCAAGCGATGACTGCTCTTCACCGTGGACAATAAATATTTCAGGTCTGTTCCTGAACTGTCCTATCCATTCAAGGAGTTCGCGTTGGTCAGCATGTGCCGAAAAGCCGCCAAGCGTGTGGATACCTGCCCGGACAACGACATCTTCACCGAGCACCTCGACGACCTTTGCACCGTCCACGATCTGACGACCAAGCGTTCCTTCTGCCTGATAACCAACAAAGACAATGCTGCTCTCTCTCCGCCAGAGGTTGTGCTTCAGATGATGCCTCACCCTGCCTCCTTCGCACATGCCTGAGCTCGAAATGATGATCGCCTCTTTTTTGATCCTGTTGAGGGCCATGGACTCTTCGGGTTTCTTCGTAAAATGGAGCCTCAACGCATCCCTGCTTTCAAGTGTAAAGAACTCTCTTCCTTCTTCATCAAAATATTCGGGATGAGCTGCATAGACCTTTGTTATGCGTTCACCAAGAGGGCTGTCAATATATACATTGATCCTGAAAAGCCTGTCCTGCTTGACCAGTTTGTTCAGAATAAAGAGCAGATCCTGTGTCCGTCCGAGCGCAAAAGAGGGGATAATCACATTCCCTCCCTTCCTGAACGTGGTCTTGATCACATCCACAAGCTCTTCGATAGATGCCTCCATGTCCTTATGGTTGCGGTTGCCATAGGTAGATTCGATCGTGAGATAGTCAGTCTCTTCGACAAAGACCGGATCACTGACGATAGGATTTTCCTTTTTGCCGATATCTCCGGAAAATGAGATCTTCTTCTCTCTGCCGTCCTCATCATACCAAAGCTCAAGGGTGGAGGAGCCGAGGATATGGCCGGCATTCACAAAACGGTACCGAACGCCCTGCCGGAGCTGTTCTATCCTGTTATAATGCTTCCGTTGTATGAGGGGCATGACCATATCAACATCCCGGGATTGATAAAGAGGCTCCTTAAGCGCATGCCCTGTCCTCAGGGCCTTTCTATTGTACCACTCCGTGTCAGACTCCTGAATATGGGCAGAGTCTCTCAGGATCAGCTCGACAATATCTGCCGTGGCAGACGTGGCAAAGATCCTTCCCCTGAACCCTTCCTTCACAAGCCTCGGCACAAGGCCAATATGGTCAAGATGAGAGTGGGTCAGGAAGAGACAATCGATCTCAGCAGGGTCGAAAGAGAATGGGCGCCTGTTCACCGCCTCTGAGTCATGACCCTGGTACATGCCGCACTCAACCAATATCCTGAAATCCTTTCCCTGCAGAAGGTAGCACGACCCTGTTACCGTCCGAACACCGCCCAAAAACGTAAGCTTCAAGATGTCACCTCACCCACTTTTTTTCGTCTCCTGCATATATATATTGCCGCCGGACAGAGCAACGGCCTTCTTTTACCGAAATTATTTTAGCAAAATTCCGGTAACAATACCCCCTTGCAATCAAGACCATGCTTCTTTATAATGAATGCTCAAGATGGGGGACGAAACAAAATATTGTTTATGCTGCGGGGACCAGGTTCCTTTCAACACTTTCAAGAGAAATGAAAGGCTTGAAGTCACATGCGCTTACTGCGGCTTCACCCTTGACATTCAGAACCTCTGGGAGTCAAAAAAGCCGGAGACAGTCCAGAAGCAGCCTGCACCAACTGAAAGCTATGCACTGGTAACAGACGACTCACACTACACCCGCAAAATCATTGAAGATCTGCTCCGTGCCAGAAAGTTCTCTTCCCAGGTCATGGCCTTCCAGAACGGTCTTGAACTTATAGCAGCCTACTCGAAGCTCCTGAATGAGAAGAAGATAATCGACATAGCGATCATTGACCTCAACATGCCGGTCATGGACGGGCTCACCGCAGCCAGACTCATGCGCTCCCTTGAATCGCAAAACGATACCAAGAAGACGCCGATCATGTTCTTCTCTGCCGAAAAGGCTGACGATAACCTGAGAAGGCAGATGGAAAATCTGGAACCGGCCAACTATGTAAACAAAGGCTCGGATCCCGACCCTGACAAACTGGCATCAAGAGTGGAATCCCTCATCGGCTATCTTATGGAGAAGTATAAACAGAAGAAATAGACCCTTCCCCGTTTCTTGACCTTGATCCGCACAAATCATTATAATCCATAACATTTTCGAAAGAGGTAATCGTGGAAGATACCAATGAACTGATCGAACAGCGCATCAAGAAGGTTGCAGAGCTGAAAGAGCTCGGCATAAAGCCTTATGGCGGCACCTACGAGGCAGATGATCATACTGCAGATCTGCGGGCAGCATACGGTTCTACCCTAAAGGAGAGCCTCGAGACCGAAAAGATCTCCTGTTCCCTTGCAGGCAGGATCGTAGCCATGAGGGACTTTGGCAAGGCCGCTTTTGCACATATTCAGGATGCGACAGGCAAGATTCAGATCTATTTTAAGAAAGACATGCTCGGCGAAAGCTATAAGCTGCTCAGAAAACTCGATATCGGTGATATTATCGGCATCAGGGGTTCTCTCTTCAGAACAAAGACCGACGAACTGACCGTTGAAGTCGAGTCGTTCACTCTGCTGACCAAGTCTATCAGACCGCTGCCCGAAAAATGGCACGGCCTCAAGGATATCGAGATACGGTATCGGCAACGGTACATAGACCTCATCGTGAATCCCGAAGTGAGGGAGAACTTTGCGAAGCGGGGCAGGATCATCAAGGGCGTGCGGGATTTTCTCGAATCAAAGGGCTTTATCGAAGTAGAGACTCCGATGATGCACCAGATACCGGGCGGCGCAACAGCCCGTCCTTTTAAAACACATCATAATGCGCTGGACACTGACCTTTATCTCAGGATCGCCCCTGAACTCTATCTGAAAAGACTGCTGGTAGGCGGGTACGAACGCGTGTACGAACTGAACAAGAACTTCAGAAATGAAGGCATCTCTACGCGCCACAACCCTGAGTTTTCGATGCTGGAGTTCTATATCGCATATAAGGATTACCATTTTCTTATGTCCCTGACCGAAGAGCTCTTTGCCGAGGTCGCCATGAAGGCCATCGGCACTCTCCAGATGCCGTATGGCGATGAAATGATAGACCTTACGCCTCCGTGGCCCCGTATACCGATGCTTGAGGCCCTTGAAAAGGCAGGGGTTCCGGCAGAAGTGTTCAATGATCAGGAGAAGGCCATGCTGTGGGGCAGAGCACAGAAGATCGATATCCCAAACGGCTCGTCCATGGGCAAGATCCTCGATGAGATTTTCAAGGAAAAGGTCGAACCGGGGCTTATTCAGCCGACGTTTATTACGGATCACCCGGTAGAGCTTTCTCCCCTGGCCAAAAGAAAATCGGACAATCCGGGGCTTGTTGAACGCTTCGAACTCTTCATCTGCGGCAGGGAAATCGCCAATGCCTTTTCTGAACTGAATGATCCGTTTGATCAGCGGGGTCGCTTTGAGAAGCAGGTCGCCGCAAAACAGGCAGGTGATGATGAGGCGCATGAGATGGATGAGGACTTCATCAGGGCGCTTGAATACGGCATGCCTCCTGCTGCAGGAGAAGGCATAGGTATTGACAGGCTCGTCATGCTTCTTACCAACTCGCAATCGATCCGTGACGTGATCCTCTTCCCCCAGCTAAAGCCTGAACAATAAGTCCTGCGGATGAAGCTGCCCTATCAGATATTTATCGCCTTCAGATATCTCAAGTCGAAGAAGAAACATAAAGGGGTATCGGTAAATACTGCCATCTCAATTGGCGGCGTTGCGGTCGGTGTGATGGCGCTCCTCGTTGTGCTTTCCGTCATGTCAGGTTTCCACCAGGACCTGCAGAAAAAGATCCTCGGGGCAAATGCCCATATCATCATCAGAGATTACAAGGGAGCGATTACTGATGCTTCCCATATATCAGAAAAACTCGCCTCCAATAAAGAGGTCCTTTCCCATGCGCCCTTTGTGATCGGCCAGGTCATGGTCTCGTTCAACAACAGGGCCCACGGGGTCTATATCCGGGGCATTGAGCCTGAGATAGAGGCAAAGACAACTGAGATTCTCTCCCACATCAGGGACGGCGATTTCAGAAGACTCACCGGGGACAAGGAAATTCCCGGAATCATCATCGGCAAGGAGCTTGCTTCAAACCTCGGCGTTCTGCTTAATGACGAGATCAATGTGGTCTCTCCGGTAGGTGAGATCGGACCTATGGGTATGCTGCCCAAGGTAAAACAGTTCCGCGTTGTGGCCATATTCGAAATCGGCATGTTCGAATATGATGCAAACCTGGTGCTGACTGCCATGAAGCCTGCGCAGGAATTCTTCGGATTCAAAGACAGCATTTCCGGTATTGAACTCAGGCTGAAGGATATTTATAAGGCTCCTGAGGTGAAGAAACAGCTTCAGCAGAGCCTCGGCATGCGGTATCTCGTGCTCGACTGGATGCAGATGAACAAGAACCTTTTTTCTGCCCTGAAACTCGAGAAATTTGCGATGTTCGTAATCCTTGTTCTGATCATTCTTGTGGCATCATTCAACATCATCAGCAACCTGATCATGAACGTCATAGAGAAAAGCCGGGAGATTGCGATACTGAAGGCCATAGGAGCGACCAATAAGAGTATTATGACCATCTTTATGCTCCAGGGCCTTTTCATCGGCCTTATCGGCACATTCACCGGCATCACCGGAGGATATCTGCTCGGTATTATCCTGAACAAATACCAGATCATCAAGCTTCCTGCTGATGTCTACTATCTGAGCCACCTGCCGGTGAAGATGAGCCTTTTTGACTTTGTCACCGTATCGCTCTCTGCCATTTTTATCAGTTTCGTCGCTACACTCTATCCTGCGTGGCAGGCTGCAAAACTGAACCCCGTGGAGCCCTTGCGCTATGAGTGAACTCATTGCAGCCGTTGACATCCAGAAGTCGTTCAGGACAGAAGCAGGGGAACTGCAGGTTCTGAAAAACATCAACCTTTCGATCCATGAAGGTGAGATGGTCAGCATTACCGGGGCATCAGGAGCGGGAAAGAGCACGCTCATGCATATTTTAGGCGCTCTCGACAGACCGACAGCCGGCAGGATCCTTTTCAGGGACGCTGACGTCTTTTCGATGGACGAATCAGCGCTTGCACTTTTCAGGAACAGGAGCATCGGCTTTGTCTTCCAGTTCCACCACCTCCTGCCAGAATTCAATGCACTTGAAAATACTATGCTGCCGGGCCTGATCAGCAAAAAGCCCTATGCAGATGTTCAGAAAAGGGCAGAGGAACTGTTAGGCGACCTCGGTCTTTCCCGGAGGCTGCATCACCGTCCCGGAGAACTTTCAGGCGGTGAACAGCAGCGTGTCGCCGTTGCACGCGCCCTCATGCAGGACTCCGGCCTGGTGCTTGCCGATGAGCCAACCGGCAACCTCGACACAGCTACAGGCAACAGCCTTTTTGAGCTCTTTCTCGATCTGAACAAAGAAAAGAAGATCACCTTTATTATCGTCACTCACAATATGAGCCTGTCTGACCGCTGCCACAGAGTTCTCCGCATGGCAGACGGCACGCTCGTCTGATCTCATTGACTCATTTTTTCCTTTCTGTTTAACTAAAGATGAAGTCACTAATCAAACCTTAACAGGAGTTCGTGCATGCATATGTCTGGAAGCAGCAACATGACGAAAATTACATGGCTGTCGTTAACGCTTCTGCTCTTCTGTACTTTTGTTGTCCCCTCCTTTGCCGCTGATCTGAAGCCGGTTAATGTCAAAAAAGATGATAAATGTCCGGTCTGCGGCATGTTTGTGGCCAAGTATCCTCACTGGCTGGCAGAGGTTATTTTCAAAGATGGGACGTATGCGGTCTTTGACGGACCGAAAGATATGTTCAAGTATTACCTGAATCTCCAGAAGTATGCGCCCTCAAAAAAATCAGCAGACATTACGGGGGTCTATGTAACGGAGTATTATTCCACTAAGCTCACGGATGCCGGAAAACTGTTTTTCGTGACCGGCAGTGATGTGTACGGCCCGATGGGAGACGAGTTTATTCCTCTTGCCTCAGAGGCAGAAGCGCGGGAGTTCATGAGAGATCACAAAGGAACCAGGATATTGAGATTCCCGGAAGTAACAACCGAGCTTTTGCATTGATGGCATGAAGTACCACTCAATCCCCCTTATCGTCCTAACACTGCTTCTGCTGCTGACAGCCTGCTCCAAAAAACCGAACCTCTATCAGGAGGTTCAGGCCAGGGAGAACAGAATCGTCATACCTTTAAGTGAAGTCAGTGACGGAAAGGTGCATTTTTATACATACAGAAAATCCGGAAAACATATTAATTTTTTTATCAGGACCGATGGAAAAGGAACAGTATCTTCATACTATGATGCCTGCTTCACCTGCTATAAGAAGCTGAAGGGATACCGTCAGGAGGGCTCTGATCTCGTCTGTAATGAGTGCAACATGAAGTTCGGCATTGCAGAGGAGAAATGGGACGAAAAAGATGGCTGTAATCCGATCAATCTCAAGAGTGCCATCGAAAATAATAGCCTTGTCATCGAGACTGCAGTGATAGAAAAAGGGGCAAAGCTTTTCTGATCTGAGTATCAGGCCCCGGCAAGAATGCCGCGGGTCATCCTGAGCTGCCGTGATGCCATGCCTGCAAGCTCAAGATTGTGCGTTATAAAGATAAAGGTCATCTTTTTTTCCCTGTTCAGTCTCCTGAAGAGCTCCATAATATCCGCCTCTGTCTCTTCATCCAGATCTCCGGTAGGCTCATCAGCAAGAATAACCGGAGGGTCATACATCAGGGCACGGGCAATAGCAACACGGCGCTGCTGACCGCCCGAGAGCTGCGACGGATAGGCACCAGCCTTGTCTCCAATGCCAACAAGGCTGAGGTATTCCTCTGCCCTTTTAACGGCATCCGCATCCTTTTTTGGACTGAAGAGCCCTGGCAGGAGCACATTTTCAGTTGACGTCAGCATGGGGAGAAGACTTGCGAACTGGAACATGAACCCGATTTTCTGATTCCGGTAAGCAGAAAGATTATCATCATCGAGGCTGCAGATGTCCTGACCGTCAAAGAGCACCTTCCCCGAGGTTGGTTTCATGATACCGCCGATAATCGATATGAGCGTAGTTTTGCCTGATCCAGAATGGCCGACAATCGAAACAAACTCACCCTTATCTATGCTGAGGGATACGCTGCTTACAGCAGCAATATCCTGCTCACCTACCGAAAAGATTTTCGTCAGTCCTGAAACTTCGATCTGAGCCATGAACTATTCCTTCTTGATCGCCATGAGCGGTTCCATCTTCTTTATCTTCCGAATGGGAGAGAGGGCCCCGGCAACACATATGCCATTGCCGATGAGAAAGCCTATGCAGCCAATAAGCAGACGATTCATTACCGTAAGATGCATCGGGAGACTCTTCATGATCGAGAAACTCTTGGCAAGGACGACTGAAAGAGCTGTCCCTCCGATAATGCCGATGATGCTGCCGATACTCCCCACAATAATAACTTCGCTAAGAAAGACCATAACAATATGTGACTCCCGTGCACCGACTGCCCGCATGATGCCGACCTCACGTGAACGTTCGTTGGCGATAGCAGAGAAGATGGCCCAGGTGAGAAACCCCGACAGGAGGGAAATTAAAATCATGGTGAAGATGAATATCTGGTTAATGTCCCGAAGCGTCGTGATAATGCTCTTGCCAATATCTTTCCGGGCCATGGTATCCAGTTCAACAAAAGCATCCTCTATCTCACCCGCCACCTTATAAGCATCCATTCCCTTTTTTACTTTAATGAAGACAATTGAGATCTGACCAGGCTTCAGGTCAGTCTGTCCCTTTACCATGATATCTTCGAGGTTTTCGTCATTGATGAAAAGCGCGTTATCAAGTCCGGTGCCTGTCTTGTCGAGCACCCCGACCATCTTAAAGATATTGCCAAAAAGGACCTTATCAACATCCACCAGGCCCACCCTGATATTGAAAGCAGACTCATTGCCGACAAGGGCCTCACCCTTCTGCAGCTTTCGTCCGAATTTCTCGCTCAGCCAGGGCTTGACCACGAAATCAGAATCCTGATTAAAGGCCACAACAACCGTTTCGGGCACATCGCAGCATTTTCCCTGCATGGTAGTGAGATACGTTTGATAGGTCATCAGATCAATGCCTTTAACGGTCTTCAGCTTCTCGATTACGCCCTTGTCCATATAAAAAGACTTTGCCTTATTTTCAAGAAGCACATCCTCGGCTGCCCCCCGGGAACCTGCAGGAACAACAAGGACATCAGCTCCCAGCCGCTCCGAGGCCAGTCTGATACTCGACGACACCCTGCTCACAAATGAAAGGGCAAAGACCAGCGCAGAGACAAGAATTGCAATAGCAGCAATCAAAATAGCCGTACGTACCGGTTTTCTCTTAAGGTTCCGCAGGGCAAAGGACGACATAGTAAATTCGGTCAGCATGATTGTTATATTATAGCGGATTGAAAGATATTCTTTCTATGCGGCCGGAGCCGCATAGAAAGAATAGAGAATACGGAAGGTGCTGTTATTTCTTGAAGTTAGCGTCAATACCGCAGAGGACAGCACTCTTGTCGCCAAGGCCCATGCCCTTATGACAAGCCTGGCAGGTTGAAGCCGCCTTACCAACAATCTTCTTGGCATCTACATCATAAAGCTGGATAGTTCCATCAGTGATCGTCTTTCCCGGTATCGCTCTGCCTTCTGCATCGCAGCCCTCGGTCGAGGTCCTGAGCGTAAGGAGTGCATACTTGCCGTCCAAGGTAGGAATTGCATCATGATTCTGGCCTGCGGTGGACATCTTCTCGTCAACCATCTTCAGATTGCTGCCATCAAGAAGCCAGAACCTGTCAGCTGCTGACTGGAAGATAAGCTTATCGTCTTTGCTGAAATACTGTCTAAAGGTAATAGTCTTGCCTGGCTCGCCCTTATGGGTTGCCTTTGCAAGAACCTTCCATTCACCCTTCTCCATTGCAGGCAAATCAACGAGCACGAAATCGATCGCGCCATTAGCCTTGCCGTCGTCGCCCTTCATGGTTACGGAAATGAGGAACTTTTTCATATCATTTGAATTCGTGCCATGAAGAAAGACATAGGCACCAGACTTATATTTCGGATCCAGATCGCTTATAAAGACTCTCTTCTTGTGGTCCATGGTCTTCTTGTCAAAAACATCCACATAGCCTTCATTGCCCATGAATACCGGCAGGTAATTAGTCTTTGACTGGCCGGAAGCGCAATATACAGGAGGCTTTTCGGCAAGAGCACGCTTGTCAGGATCAAGTGCCACGTCCTTGACAACCTTGCCGGTCTTCAGATCCGTAACGCCGACATGCTGTTTCTTGTTGGCATCAAGCACATAAGTCGACCAGAACATCCTTGTTGCGTCGCCATCATCAATTCTCGCATCATGTGTCGGATGCGTGTTCTTGTCCCCGATCACGACACGGTCAAGATTGGCAACCTTGATAGGATCGTCTGCATTGTTCGGGTCAATCGTAACATCTGCCTTTGCAAAATGTCCGCCCATACCGGCCACATACACAGTCGCTGAATACGTCTTCTTTGCTGCAGTAGCAATAGATACCTTAGTATCAACAGCAGTAAACGTAAGATAAGCGCCAACCACCAACGTCAAAATCAAAGCTACAAACAATACTTTCTTCATAGTTTCTCCCCGTTATATTTGGTTTATACGTCTGCGACAAAAACATTGCCAAAGATTACACCAAACCTTAGATGAATAATACCTCGGGACCACCACCTTTCGTCACGAAATTTTAGAGATTATCAATACTCTCGTGCCATTCATACCATAGCATCTCATTCAGACAGTTATCAACTTGAATTTCTAACTTTAGAAGATCTATGTCATTGATTTATCATGAAAATAAACAATTTCACATGATCGTGAAGAATTATGAAAAAGCAGCGGGAATTCAACAACCGGTAGCGCGTCCGTTAATAGGGGATAACAGAATCGTAATGAACAAGCTCACGGGCAATAGTCTCCTTGTCCATGACCTCAAAAGAATCTTCGCGACAGGTCGAGATAATGCGCGCGCCGAGCTCATTCAGCATCTCCAAACTTACGGCAATTCCCTTGTCACCGCCGTCGACTTTGCAATCCATAATATAGATATGGACCTCGTCGTCTTCCAGTGACAGGCCTATTGCCAGGCGCAAGGCTTCTGATGGCCTGTCTCTGACAAGAACAGCTATTTTCTTTGCCATAAGAGATAATCAGGGGGGTGCCCGGTGAGGAACACGATCAAACTATTATTTCGTAAGAAGCAAACCATGTCCAATACCATAGGGGTCTATTGGCGGTAAAAAAGACGGCGGTTGCCTTTCTCTGCCTGGAACTGAACAAAAGCCTTTTCAAACTTTCCCTTCTTCACCGCACCGCCCGGCTTTGACGAGATAACTTCTGACCCTTCAAAATTCTGCAGAAGGTCAATCATCTTATCAAGGGACTCCTGGTGCAGCTGTTCGATTGCATCACGGTCAGGCATGGACGTGACCAATCTCCGGTCAATAAAATCACCAATCTTCTGCTGATTCATAAAGGAAAAGAAGACCATACCCTTGAAGATCCTCTTATTTGTCTTGAATGAAAAGAGGAAGCGTTCAAGCGAGTTCTCCAGGAAGAGGTCATTGCGCACCTGGGTTTTTCTGTCGATCAGCATCGCCTGAAACCAGTATTTCTTGTCAATAATACTGTCTGCCTTCATCTCAAGGAGTGTATGACCAAGGTTCTTTTTGTCCGCTGTATAGGAATTGTGGGCAACCGTATCGGATGCAAGATGGCAGAGATAACCGTAAACAAATGCCTTCTGCTGCGATGACTTGGCAGCCTTAAGAAGATCAAAGCCCACCTCCCAGCTGTGAGAGCTCTTGCTGTCCGGAAGATATTTTTTGCCGATAATGATATCTGCCATGATGTTTCCGTAGAGGAAGTCTTTTCGGTATCTCCTCATGAGTTCAAGAATGCCTGCAGGAATAAGTGCTCCGAGAGAGAAAAGCTCATTGCCAAGATAGATATGGGTCAAGGGCCCCCAGGCAGACGCAACGGTCGGAACAAGAATAAAAGAAATGATCCAGACAAGCTTAGATAGTTTCATTGCACCCTCTCGATCAGATTTAATAAAAGCCTCACTCCGATGCCTGATGCACCTTTCGGTACATACGGCCGGTCCTTTTCAACCCACGCAGTCCCTGCAATATCAATATGCACCCAGGGGGACGGACCTGCAAATTCAGAGAGAAAATATGCGGAAGCCATAAGTGAGCCTGTTCTGCTGCCTATGTTCCTGATATCAGCAATATCGCTCTTGAGATATTCCTTGTACTCCTCGAAAAGCGGCAGCTCCCAGACCCGCTCATGGGTTTCCTCGCCGGCCTTCCTGAGCTCATCAAGAAGTCTTCTGTCATTACCCATCATTGCAGCCACCTCGCCGCCAAAGGCGATAGCACATGCGCCGGTAAGGGTCGCAATATCAATGATCGCCCTTGGTTTAAAGCGCTTTGCATATTCGATAGCGTCAGCAACCGCAAGCCTGCCCTCTGCATCAGTGTTAGCGATCTCAATGGTCTTGCCGCTGATAGACCGGACAACATCACCCGGCTTTACGGCAGATCCCCCCGGCAGGTTCTCCGTGGCCGGAAGCAGGCATATGAGATGCACAGGCAATTTCAGTTCTGCAGCAGCCTTCAGAACACCAAGAACCGCAGCACCCCCTGCCATATCGTATTTCATCTTTTCCATGCCGTCAGAAGGCTTGAGCGAAAGACCACCGCTGTCAAAGGTGATCGACTTGCCCACGAGAACTATCGGAGGCTTTCTGCTCCCGCGGTATTCTGTTACGATGAATTTCGGCAGTTCTTTTGACCCATACGAAACCGCCAGAAAGGCTCCCATGCCGATCTTCTGAATATCCTTCTTTTCGAGAATCCTGACGGAAACATTTTTTCGCTTAAGTGAACTGGCTGCAGCTGCGAGATCAGTCGGTGTCATGTCATTCGCCGGTGCATTGACCAGGTCTTTGGCAAAGACAACAGAAGCCGCAGTCACCTCGGTCTTTCTGATGCTCAGTAAAAGGTCCTTTGAAGACTTTGCGAGCAGGACAAGTGAAGTTATCTTTTTGGCATGATTGTCATTCTTATATTTCTTATACGTATAAAGGCCAAGAAACGCTCCTTCGATGAAATATACAGGAGACTGCTTGAGCTGACCCAGGACCAGCGGAGAGAATGCTATATTCCTCATCTCCATATCGCGCAGATAGCTGAGGGCCTTGCCGCCTGTCTGCCTGACTTTTTCCGCAGTCACCGCATCTTTTTTACCCAGACCAAGAAAGAGAATTCTCTCAGGTTTGATATCTTCAGGTGCAGGCACGAGCAGAACTTCATTAAGGCTGCCCTTGAATTCTTTTTTTCGGATCTTCCCAATGAGCCTGCTGACCGAAGGGTTAAGGCTGGCATAGGGATTCACCCCGTCTTCAGTAAAAGGAAGTATCAGGACATCACAGATACAGTCCACTTCTTTAACGTTTTTTAACGCAATATGCATATATGGATTAAACCGTCCCTTTTTGACAAATAGTTGCTCGTTTTAGTCTAACCCATCGAAAGGCAATTATCCACAAAAGAGATCATTAAATTTTTTTCATTTTTACGATTGACAGCCTCAGGATTTTTCAGTAATCATCTATTTATGAAAAATAGTGCAACAACCTCCCCCTTCTCGATAAAAAGCATCCAGAGAATATACGGTTCCACGTTCACAGAGGGCAATCAGGTGACCCTTGTCTGGAAAGACAGGGAGTCCTTTCAGGGCATATTCGAGGCTGTCGGAAAAGCAAGGGAACTTATATGTCTGCAGTTCTATATCTTTCGCAATGACGAAACAGGCAGGGAACTGGCAGATATTCTCAAACTCAGGGCAAAAGAAGGGGTAACCGTTTGCCTGATCTATGACCATTTCGGCTCGCTCTTCACACCGGAGGCATTTTGGCAGGAGCTGCGTGAGGCCGGCGTTCATATTCGGGCATCCCGGCCTTTTGCCTGGACAACACCGGTTCTCTATATGCACAGAGATCATAGAAAACTTATCATTATCGACAGAATACAAGCCTTCACCGGCGGCCTTAACATAGCCAATGAATATCGCGGCTACTACAGGTTGATAAAAGGAAGCGGATGGCGCGACACAGGAATCTTCCTCAAAGGGCCTATCGTCAAAAGACTGCTGGACGAGTTCAGAAAAAGCTGGGAGATATGGAAAGGAGATCCGATTGAGCCGCGCCCGGATGTCGTGATGCCTGAACAGGGCGTACCGGTGCTGCCGATCTTTGCCAGTTCGGCAAAGGGCAGGAGAAAGATGCGAAAGCTCCTTTATTACAGTATCAACAGTTCGCAGAAAAGCATCTATCTTACCACTGCTTACTTCACGCCGAGCAGGCGAATGGTCCATATCCTTGAAGCCGCCGTCTCCCGGGGAGTTGACGTAAAGCTTCTTTTGCCCGGCGTCTCCGATATATCAGCAGCTCATTTTGCAGGAAGAGCCTTCTTCTCCAGACTCCTGAAGGCCGGTATAGAGATCTACACCTATAATGGGGTAATCTTGCATGCAAAGACCTCAGTTTTTGATGAAATCTGGTCCATAATCGGCTCTGCAAACCTCGACTTCCGGTCACTACGCCGAAATGACGAGGGAAATGTCGGAATCATGGACAGCAGCTTCGGCAAGCAGATGACAGAGATTTTTTATGATGATCTAACACGCTCGCAGAAGATAACCCTTGAGCAATGGCATAAACGGCCCTTTCATGAAAAGCTCAGGGAATATTTCTTTGCCCTCTTCAGAAGAAGGCTTTAATAGACCGGAATATACATGTGTTAAGGTCTTATTCTGTCATTTGCTCTGCTTGCCATTGCCAGCCTTTTTCTCAGTTCCGCTTGCGTCTCGCGATCAGGGTTATTAGCAAAGGTATCAGCATGACTATCCCATCTGCAGCCGTTAGGACCGTATTTTTACGGCTGCCGATAGAGCATCCACCACCACCCCCGCCGCCGCCTGTCCCTGATTGTGAAACGCTGAATGTCGTGACCGACACATCATTAGAATATGCCGAATTGCCCGCAACAGAGTTAAACGCCCTGACATGATAGGTATAGGTAGTTTGCGGAGAGAGCCCTGAATCTGTGAACGATGTACTATTCGGACCTGTCGTGGCTATTTTTAAAAAACCTCCGGACGGGTCTTTGCGTTCGATTTCATATCCTTCTTCAGCAGTCGAGTTATCTGTCCAGGAAACCGTAATGCCTGAACTTGAAATTGCAGCGGCCTGGAGGCCGGTTGGGACATTTAGGGGTATTATAGAAGTCAACTCAGCAACTGCAGAAACAGCAGGTATACCTGCTGTTTCCGGGGGATTGGGCAGGGAGTTAAAGGCCTTTATCCTGTAGGAATATGAAATGCCGTCAGACAGAGAAGAGTCTGTAAACTCAGAGGCATTTGCGGGCAGTGATGCAACTGCAGTATAAAGTCCTGATCCGGCTTTGCGCTCCACCATATAACCATCCTCACCGGCAGCATTGTCTTTCCACGTAAGACGGACAGTTCCGGCCGGCTGCGTAGAAAGCGAATATTCGGAGGGCGGCAGAAGCGACGATAGCGCCCTAAAGGCATTTACCCTTCCTCCTGTTATGGTGGCACCCTGAAGGCTGGGCAGGCTGTCAACATAACGCAGTATGGTCCCCCGCACCTGAGAGGCCGTAAAATGTGAATACTGGCTCATCAACAGGCCGGCAAGAGCAGAAACGTACGGGGCTGACATGGATGTTCCCGATTCATACAGATATCCGGAAGGAGCAAGTATTGCAGGATAGGTACTCAGGATCTCTTCCCCGGGTGCCCCGACATGCACAGAATTAAGCCCGTAATTGCTGAACAGCGACCGCCTGTCACCTTGGTCAGTGGACGCAACCGAAATAATGTTCGAAAGTGCGTAGTTGGCCGGATACGCGCCCGTGGTGTCGTTGTTAGTGCCGGTTACTCCGTCAATTCCATTGCCTGCAGCAGTGATCAGAAGCGAACCGGCCTGTTTTGCCGCATTGATGGCATCGAACTCAGCCTGGGAATAATCCCCGCCGGTAAAACTTGCATTCATTATTCGAACATGTTTATCCAGCGCATATTGTATGGCTGCGATCTCGTCGGCAATAGTACCGTTGCCCGCAGCATCAAGGATTTTGAGCGGCATCAGTTTGACCTGCCACATAAGTCCGCTCACCCCTCTGCTGTTATTCCCCGAAGCCCCTGCGATTCCTGAAACATGCGTCCCATGACCGTTATCATCCATAATTGTATTGTTATTGCTGACAAAATTCCAGCCGTGAATGTCGTCGGTCTTACCGTTGCCGTCTTCGTCGACCCCGTTAATCGAGCCGTCTACCGGATTTGTCCATACATTTGCGGACAGGTCCGGATGGCCACTGTCGATACCCGTATCAATTACAGCTATGACCATATCTGCACTTCCGGTGCCGATGTCCCAGGCTGCTGTGGCGCTTATGTCAGACCCGGGCGTTGCGCCGGCAAGCTGACCGGTATTGAGAAGGGCCCACTGCAGGT
Organism: Nitrospirota bacterium; assembly: GCA_016217675.1. GTDB lineage: Bacteria > Nitrospirota > Thermodesulfovibrionia > Thermodesulfovibrionales > UBA6898 > UBA6898. Next base: position 29,612 of record JACRHC010000059.1, on the reverse strand, counting down.
TAAAAAGCGGATCATTGACTGTCCTTCGGAAGTGTTTAATATAATTAGGTTCGGCGTATTCGACATTTGGGTTAGACATATAAAACGAGATCGCCTCTCTTACGGACAGTGAAGCAGGAAGTTTGATATGCTCCAGATCACTGATCATAGCGAACCGCTTTATCACAGAAGACCCTGTCTTTTGGTGGAGTTTTGCCGCAGAGGCCTGTATGACGCCGGTCCTGAATTTAACCAGCAATTCACCCTCCTGGTATTTGGCTCTGTCGAGGCGGGACAGGACTGTATCAATGGACACTGTCAGGGCCTTGGCCTCGGACCGTACCGCAGAAGAATGATCAGCAGATTTTTCACTTCCGCAGGCTGCCAGAAGCAGCATCAAAAAAAGAGAGATAAACCTGCGCATTGAGTATGCTTCCTTTCCAAAACAGATATTATACGACCGGGAAAATCCGGTGCGACAGTATATCATAAAGCCCCAGAAACAAAATATTTGCAGCAAAATGGAAGATAACAGACGGCAGAATATTTGAGGTCTTCATGTAAATAAATCCCATCACAAGAGACGGGAAAAAGGTCATCAGGGAATACCAGTCACCATAAAATACCAATTGCGGCAAGTGCATAATGGCAAACAAGATGCTGGTCAAAAAAACTCCTCTCAGGTTGTTGCCGAGACATTCCTGGAGGAAGCCCCTGAAATAGGCCTCCTCAGGCAGGGAAATGCCGAAGAGCTGAAAAGCCATGATCTGAAGCGGTACTGGTTGAGGGCGGCTGCCGGTAAGCCAGACATTGAGCCAGAAGGGCAACAGGACAAGAGCAGACACTGATACACCAAAATAAATATCCCGCATTTTCAACTTCATGTTGATGCTGCCGGCCATGAGATAGGGCACCGTCAGGAGAAATAACGGGATCAGGTATTTAAACACGCCAAAAGAAAAGGCATGATATACAGATACCATGAAAAAAAGAATCAGGTATGTATAAAATGCCTCTCTCTTTTTAGCGATAAAAGGACTTTTCAGCTTTTTACTTCTTTTTCCGCCTCATTAAGAACACGACCACCAGTGGTATCAACATTACCGCGGCATTGCCTGCTGCCGAAGCAGAGTTCTGCCTTGCACCTATCGAGCAGCCGCCTCCACCACCACTGCCGGTCGTAGGGACGACAACTTCTACAGCAGGCGTTGTAACAGACGCTTCATTGGACATCAGGGGCGATTCACCAATATTGTTAAAGGCCCTCACACGATAGACATACGTGGTTGTGGGCTGCAGGCCTGCATCAGCAAACGCGGCAGTAACGGTTCCGTTGGGCCCGATGGTGCCGATCTGAGCAAAGGGGCCGCCCGACACAGACCGTTCAATTCTGTAGCCGTCCTCGCCTGTTGCATTATCAGTCCATGTCAGAGATACCGTATTGGGAGACGTTGCCGTCGCCACAAGAGCAGATGGTGAAAGCAGGGACGAGACCGCCCTGTACGCATTAATCCTTCCTTCTGTCTGTATCATGCCCTTCAGGGAATGCAGTCCTGCATAGCCGTCAGACTCCCTGTCCACATATCTCAAAATCGTGGCCTTGACCTGGTCGAGGTTAAAGTTGGGGTAGAAACTGTACAGCATTCCGGCAAGGGCTGTCACATGAGGCGCAGCCATTGAGGTACCCATACAAAAATCATATCCTGCCACAAAGGAGTTCGTGCACATGGATATAAAAGAACCCTGGATTCCGGCTTCAGGCACCGTGCTCAAAACATAGACGCCCGGGGCAGCAACATGTACGGTATTAGGACCGAAATCGCTGAAGGTCGCCAGCCTGTCTGTCTGGTCAGTCGCAGCGACAACTATCTTATTGGACAAATTATAATTTTGAGGGTACCTCGGAGAGAAATCAAGATTGGCAGCATCGTTGCCGGCCGCATTGACAAACAGGATGCCGGAATTCTGAATGGCTGAAGCCTCGGCATTGGAGTACCCGTTTAAATGATAACTGGCATTAATCACCCTGGCGCCTTTGGATGCCGCATACTGGATCGCAGCAGTTTCAATAGCTACCGTAAACCCATTGCCGTTTGCATCTCCTATCTTCAAAGGCATAATCTTAATATTTCCTAACATGCCGCTTACACCCGTCACATTATTTCTGGCTGCGCCAATAATGCCGGAAATATGTGTGCCATGCCCGAGATCATCCATGGCATCATTATTGTTGTTGACGAAATTCCATCCCCTCCAGTCATCGATCTTGCCGTTGTGGTCTTCGTCAATGCTGTTGTTGGCAACCTCACCCGGATTCATCCAGATTTTTGGACTGAGGTCTGGATGGTTATAATCTATGCCTGAATCCAGCACGGCAATGATCACATTGCTGTTTCTGCCGAGGTCTGATGAATCCAGTGCCCATACCTCAGGCACCTTGATATCTGCACCAACTATGCCATCTGCGAACTGGCCGGCATTTCTTAATGCCCACTGCTGGCCAAAATACATATCATTGACCGGCGCTGAAGCCGAGTCCAGTGTCAGGATATAATTGGGTTCAGCATACTCGACATCCGGATCTGACATATAACTGATGACAGCGTCTCTGACAGAAAGGCCTTCAGGCAGCTTCACATGCTCAAGATTGGGAACAAGACTGTATGTCCTCATGACTGACGCGCCAAGTGATTGATGAGATCTTACTGAAGATGATGACAGGACTCCCGACTTGAATTTGACAAGCAGTTCCCCTTCCTTATATTTTCCCTGCTCCATATTTGAGAGGACCGACTGGACCGTAATCCTCGCGCTGCTCACACCTCTTGATGCATCCGTAGAAATACTAGCAGTCTTATCACTACCGCAGGAAGCCACAAACAGAACCAGAAACATATAAACAAGCTTCTTCATAATCGACCCTCTCCTTCTATGAAAGAATTTAATATAATCCGGTTAACGCAACTCAGAGAAAATACTGTAACAACCCTCCAATAGGGCTCAAACAGCTTTAAGAAATTTGTAAAAAAAGTATAGTTGATATTACAGGGTGAGTCAAGGAAAATTACGTGGTTACAGAAGTCATTTTTTTGTTTGTAACAGCATAAATCTTCTGCTATAGTCTTATGAAAAAGTATTACGGAGGGACTATGGTGGTAATCACAGGCTTGGTCTTGGCAGTGCTCCTCGGCATTGCGGTGGCAGTAGTCATCGCCGTTATTTTCATCTACAATAAGCTCGTCCGTCTCAGGACAACGGTGAAGTCTTCCTGGTCTGATATCGATGTGAATCTGAAGAAGCGCTATGACCTTGTGCCGAACCTGGTGGAGACCGTGAAGGGTTATGCCGGTCATGAACAAGCAGTATTCGAAAATGTGGCTCTGGCCCGTTCAGCAGCCATGAAGGCAACCGCACCCGGTGACAAGTCGAAATCAGAGAATTTTTTCACCGAAACCCTGAAGAGTCTCTTCGCTGTTGCCGAAGCCTATCCTCAGCTTCAGGCAAACGCGAACTTCCTGCAGCTCCAGCAGCAGCTTAAGGAGCTTGAGGACAACATTGAATATTCCCGCCGCTATTTCAATGCCGTAGTCCGGGACTATAACATCATGACCGAGACCTTCCCATCCAATATCATAGCCAGCCAGTTCAAATTCGAAAAGTCAGAGTTCTTCGAACTGGAAGAGGCGGCAGTCGAAAGAAAACCGGCAAAAGTAAGTTTTTCCTGAGGCATAGATGGAGAGAAAGATTTGCCGCGTTCTTGCTGCATTTTCCTTTCTCCTGTTCAGTAACCTCTTTCTGTTCTCCTCATCTTATGCCCAGGACTTCACGATTAATGATTTTGATGTCTTCATAGCCATTAATCAGGACTCGTCCTTTACGGTCAAAGAGACCCTGACCGTAGAGTTCCACAGGCAGAGACATGGCATTTACCGGGACATCCCCTATATCTACACAGACAATACCGGTGGGATAATGAAAACACCGACAGACGTTATCTCGGTAACTGACGGCAGCGGTGCAAACATAACATACCGGGTGATCAGGCAGGGGAATATCATCAGAGTCCGGATCGGCGATGCAAAGAAATACGTCTCAGGTATTCAGAAATACGAACTATTTTACAAGGTTGAAAACGCCATCCTCTTCTTTGACGACCATGACGAACTTTACTGGAACGTAACCGGAAATGAATGGAATGCAGCAATAAATAAAGCCAGGTGCATGATATCCCTGGCCGGCGCAAAGACCGTAGAGCACTGGGCTTCGTGCTACACAGGCAGAAAGGGTTCCCGTGAATCTGCATGCAGGAATATCCCCGGCGATAACTTTATCGAATTCATCACAAAGAGTCCTCTCCATCCGGGAGAAGGGTTCACCGTTGCATACGGATGGGATAAGGGCATTGTTTCGCCACCCGGTTCTCTGAGGAAATTCCTCTGGTCCATCAATCTGAAACAGAACTGGGTATTCATCCTGCCGCTTTTCTCTTTCTTCGCCATGCTGCTCATCTGGAGGCGGATCGGCAGGGACCCGCGCGTGAGGGAATCAATTACGGTCATGTACAGCCCGCCTGAGTATTCCCGGGTTCCGCTCACGCCGGCAGAAGTCGGAGCCATGGTCGATGAAAGGCTCGATCCCCGGGATATCACGGCAAGCATTGTCGGGCTTGCCGTAAAAGGATACATCAAGATCGAAGAGACAAAAGAGGAAGGCCTCATCTTCGACAAAAAAGACTATTATCTGAAGAAACTCAGGGATGCAGATGCATCGCTCACAACCTTCGAGCAGCAGCTCATGGTGGATGTCTTCGGCACCATGCCAGGCAAAATGATCTCGGAACTGAAGAATATCTTCTATAAAAATATCCCTTCCCTGAAAAGTTCTCTGTATAAGGAACTGGCAAGGAAAAAATACTTTACCACCAATCCGGAGCATGTGCGGGTCGCTTATACGGTTATCGGAGCAGCAGTAGGGTTTGGGACCGCCTTCGGCCTCATAGCACTTCTCGGAGATGCCATTGGAGAGGTCAGATCAATATCTGCCGGAATCCTGACAGGCCTGCCAGTGCTTGGCTTTGCCAGATTCATGCCTGCGAAAACCCGGGAAGGGTCTGCAGTGTACATGCAGATACTGGGGTTCCAGGAGTTCATGAACAAGGCAGAAAAGGACCAGCTCGAAAGGCTGAAAGACCAGAATCTCTTCTCAAAGTTTTTCCCCTATGCCCTTGCCCTCGATGTCGCCGACAACTGGGCAGAGGCATTTGAGGGCATATACCAGGAGCCGCCTGACTGGTATGTCTCGCCCGGAGGAATGAGGGCGTTCAATCCGGTCAGCTTCAACCACTCAATGAATTCAGCGATGTCAAACTTATCAACAGCCATATACTCCGCACCAAGGGGAAGCGGAGCAGGAGGCAGCGGCAGCTTTGGCGGCGGTTCTTCAGGAGGCGGTTTCGGAGGCGGAGGAGGAGGCAGTTGGTAGTCTCACGATCCGTAATCAGCCGTCAGTCATGACTTCCCGGCAGCATACTGACAAAGACTAAGGTTTCTTATGACGCGCCTGAAGGCGTTTCTGCTTTCGCATGCGCTACTTTTTCTTTATTCCTATACCAAGCACTGGGCCGCCATCGGACAGTCCGGTTATCATGAGCACCTCTCCGTCTGCACTAAGGATGATCTGATCGCCCTGCTCTGTGTAGGCAACGCCTTCCGCAGTCATCTCAAACTTGCCTGTCCCGGTAACAACCCCCTCAGTGAACTGATAGTCGCCGCTTCCATCAAAGCTCAGTTCCACCGTCTTTACCGTTCCGCCTTCCAGTCCCCTGCCGAGTTGATGCACCACATACGTTCCCTGAAGTGCTGGCATATCAGCGCCTGAAGTTTTTCTGAACGCTATACCGAAAATACCGAGATCCTCAGCTCCTGTGAGAGTAATTATGCTACCATCTTCCCTGGCCCGCACCTTATAACTTTCCGTGTCTGTCGTGATGGTCAGGAGGTCGTCACTGACCGTTTGTATTGCGCGGTCAAGGTTGAGGGCAGCGATACTGTCCCCGAAAAAAGCAGTCAGGTATTCTCCGCTAAGGCGGGGCTTGCCTTTCGCTGCCCTCAGGCCGATCCCTATCGCACCACTCTCAGGTTCTGTCCAGAGTAACACCTGACCGTCTGCCGTACTGTTCTCATTCGTGAATGAATTATCTGCTATGGTCATCATGGCCTCTGTCACCCGGATGCCTGTTGCAATTGCTCCTATCTGCTGTATCAGATACTCAGATGACTCCCCTGCCGTTGCATTCTGTACCGGTACCCCGGCAGGCTTGATCGTGAAGTTGGCATCATTGATGTCATTGCCCTTTGCTGTTATCCCGGTGTAGAGGAATTCGACCTTCAATTTGCATGCTGTCTTATTTGCCGTAACAGTCGGCACTGTCCAGTTGTACGTGCCAGGATTCGTCCCAACAAAGGAGGTTATCGGCTTATACCCGGTCGAATCGACCTTATAATACAGGTTCACCTGGGATATCGGTTTGATGCTCGTACCGGTTGTCCAGGTTATCGGCTGCACGGTCCCCGCGTTCCAGCTCTCCCCGCCGTTTGGCGACGTCAACCTCACAACCGACATCAGAAATCTTGCATTCGACTGATCAAAAGCTACCTGTGCGCCGGATGCGTTATAGGCGATTACCTTTACCAGTGAGTTCGGCTTGTTTGCAGTCTGTGGAGGAACTGTCCAGGTATAACTCGTTCCTGCTATATTCGTAGCAATAGTCTTCCATACTGCGCCGTTATTTATAGAGTATTGAAGCGTAAACTTGACAGCGGTCGGAGGCGCTCCCCAGGTGATCTGATACGTCGATCCGGTCATGAGTTTCTCCCCGCCATTGGGCGTGAGGAGGTAGTCTCCGGATGCATCAAGACTCTGGTAATTCACTGCGTTATCTTCCTGAACATAAACGCCGGCCCATGACCCGCCCTTACCGACAGACCTGTCTGCAGATGAGCCTGCTAACTGTGCAGCGTCAGACCGTCCGGCAGAAGAAACAATAACAAAGACCGAAAAGAGCAGAACTATAAATGTTAACAGAAAGCCTCTGTCTGCAGTATGACTTTTCATAGCATTCGTCCTCCAAAAAGATTTCATGAAACACAATTCACTGCGGAAAGGGTAAAGCACCAAAACACTTGATTCCCCTTCATTAAACTCTATGCAAAATTGTGGTATTTTATCCGATAAAATCAAGCTTTGACAAGAAGGGATACAAAAGCCGCGGTCCTCAGGGACTGCGGCTTTTGAAAAATCACTTTTTTGAAATCGCCTCCAACTGCTCTATTCCTTTCCTCGCATAGGGATTGGATGGCTCTAACGTTAAGGCTGCAGCAAACGACTCTCCGGCTTTCGGGAAATTATTCATGGTTGCGTAAATATCTCCCTGTAAAATATATGCAGATGCATTGCCCGGAAAATGTTCGATTGCCTCCGCGACCTCACGTAATGCAGACGAATATTCCTTTTCTCCAAGAAATACCAATGCAAGACCTCGCTTTGCTGTCAGCCAATCCTGCGAATAGGTGTTCTTCTTCTCCATGTCAGCCATAATCGTGCGGTAGGAATTCACTGCGCGGGACGTATCGTTCATCTGATAATAGAGATCGCCTTCAAGCAAAAGATATCTGTTATTTCCGGGGCGCAGGAACTTTGCTTTTTCGATAAGCTCGATGGCCGCTGAAAACCTTTTTTCTGCGGCCCTTAGCCGTGCAACCGCCTCATACAGTGCAGCATTATGCTTATCCATAACCAATAATTTCAGTGCCGCATCTTCCGCCTGATTCGCAGATCGTTTGAGTATTCCCTTCCTGAGTGCAGCCGTATCCAGTGCCACCCTATGGATCAGGACATCAGTATCAAAAGGATTATGAACTGTAGCAGCTTCAAGCAGTTCGGTCCCTTTTCGGTAATATTCTCTATTACCTGACACCTCAAAATTCATTGCGTATAATGCGGCAGCTAAATCTTCGTAATAATAATCACCCTGGACCATGGACAAACCCTCTGAAATACGAGGCTCAATTTCTGTCATGGCTGCTTTCGCACCGAGCGATTTTAATTCCCTGAAGATTATATTTGCCCGAATATCCTTAATGGTCCGGACTGACAAAAAAAGTAACAGGGCTGCGCAGATTACACCCAAAAAAAGCCCGGAAATCCTCCATCTTTGACCTAAAGGCGATAGTTCGTTTGCCTCGCTGCAAAATGAGACCGACAGGCCCAATATTATCCAGAAAAAAGGAGTGAGTGCGATATCGAGCCATCCGGAAAAATCCTGTATCAGGTAGCTGCTCACTGATGTTATAAAAGCCAAAGCGAGCATTTTGGTTTGCATATTGGGGGTCTTTTTGTAAGTTCTGACAAGAAACAACATAACAGAAGAAAGAAAGACCAGATAGAACAGAAGAGCAGGAATCCCGTTGGTAAGTGCGGTCTGCAGATAGCCGTTATGTACCATTGTCGGCGTTGTATCGGCAAATATCTTATTGTCCTCCAATGGCCTGTACCGCGGATAGATGATCTTAAAGCTCTCAAAGCCTGTGCCAAAGAGCGGATATTCATTTATCGCACGCAGAGCTGCCTTGTAATATATAACCCTGCCCATTAAAGATACATCCGTTTTTATTGCGGTAAATGTTTTTACCCTGTCCCTGATCTCCGCGATCCCCTTGTAGCCCAATAATATGGAGACGCCGCACAATAAAAGAATAAATAGCAAAATATGTTTGTTCGTAAATTTGATTGTTTTCCCTTTAAGGTTAAACCCTATAACAGCAGATGACGAGATGATTATGCCTATCCAGGGGCCTCTGCTGAGTGTCACCAAAACAGCACTGAGGAAGATTGCCAGAACCGCTCCCCAGTAAATTTTATTTTCTTCTCTGATCAGAAGTGTCAGGACAAAAGGGATTGCCAGCCCCAGCAGCGCAGCAAGCGGTACCGGATGCCCGATCGTCGAAGCGGGCCTTGCAGCAGGCCAGGGAAACGGGTCAAGGTGATAATACTGCATAATGGCATACAGAGCCGCCGGTATCAGAGCAGTAATGAAAATATGCAGAATTCTCCTGATCCTGTTTTCGTCTGCCGGCAGCGATGCCACTATAAGAAAGAGGACCAGGTATATGCCATGACTCCACAGCCCGTTGTACCGATTGTGGACCCCGTTCAGGGCAGTGGGCATATGAAGGGCAAAAAAGGTCGATAAAACCCACCAAGCGGCAAGTGTAAGAAAAGGCAGGAAGATAAAACAGGGGATGGTCTTAAGCTGCCCTCTTTTAAGCCGGAACATCCAAAGGCCAACGAGAAGAAGAGTAGCAATCCTTAACGCAGCAAGTTTCGGAAGGGTAAAATGGAACTCGATGTTTGTGCTGAATAAGAGTGCAACGAGATAAAACAGAGCTCCCCATAAAAGATCTTCACTAATAGAATACTTCTTGTCATGCAGAAGCCCGGGGTTATTATCTGTTTTTCTTTCAGCCAATTCTGGTTATACCGTCTTAATATTGTTTGTCTGGCTCAGTACTCAATACTGGCATTATTATACAGCTCCGGCTGCAGATGAATGGTATATTTGTCTGGCAATCAGCAGTTGTCCGCCCTCCCATGACCGCAACAACGGTCTCTTGTCATCTCTCCGGAATGTGATAGAGTGTAACTATGGACCTTGCAGAGATTCGGGAACTGGCGGACAAATTCACGCCTGAACAAATTGAGGGCTGCATTACCCAGCAGCTTGAGACCGGCGAGAACGTCTGTATAAGGGACGAAGCCGCAGAGAAGATCATCAATGAACTGTCCAAGGCCCAGCTCATACGTGAACTGATCGAAAAGGGCTATACCATGCCTGATGCGATCCGTGAGCTTGCACGGCGCATTCGCAGTGTTCAGAGAGGCTTTGAATGAGCAATGTCCGGAAATTCTCCTGAAGGGAGGCTGATATGAAGAAGACAGCTTTATTTCTTCTGTTGTCACTCATGCTCGCAGGTTGCGCCCAGACCGTGACAACTTACGGTCTGGACAGTATTGACACGGTCCCCAAAACAACCTATACGCTTTATGAATACAGCTCTGGTCCGTCGGGCCGCTACCGGGCTGTCCTGCTTAAACTCTCTGAAAGCACGGTTGAGGTCGTCCCCTATTCATTACAGATATCTACCCTGCAGGGGACCCTCTACGACGCACTGCATTTTATGGGCAGTGACAACTATCACAAGTATATGCCGGTATTCGGGGTCAGGTATAACGGCAGGACCGTCGGATATCTCCTGGGACCTGTTCGGCATACCTTTTCAAGGGATTCGATAGAGACCAATCTTTTTGAGCGGGAGGGGAAGATTTACTTCTCTGTCTTTGAAAGGAACTACAACGATTGATTTCAGGGTGTTGCAGGGAAAAAACCCTTGAAGATGCTCAGATTGCATCAAGGGCCAGTGAGGGGAGAATGCAAATTCTGCCCCGCCACCCCGGCCTGCCTGTCAGATCTTTTCCGCTGCTCCAGGGCTTTCTGCGACTTCATCAATTGCGCAGCTTATCGTCATTGAAGATCGATCAGGTTGTGAACGTAATGAGGACCTCGTCAGTTTCTACAGCTTTGCCTATTGTTGCAGTAACAGTATCGACAACCCCGTCGCAGGGGGAGGAGACACCGCTCTCCATCTTCATGGATTCGATGACCACCAGATCCTGTCCGCGGTAGACCCGATCCCCTTTTCTGACCATGATATTGACCACCATGCCGGGAAGGGGTGAGAGAAGCACATTTTCGTGGACGCCTTTTTTCTCCTTTGGCATGTATTGGGCCAGTTCCCATTCTAATGGCGTGTATATTTCAAAAATACGGGAGATTCCACAATATGCAGTCCATATGAAATTCTGCCGGTACTGAAGCCTGAAGTATTGGTCCACTCCGTTTATCGACAGTTTCAGTCTTCGCCGGTAGAATTCAAAAACCGGCGCCACGACGGTATATTCAGTGCCGTTTACCCTGCAACTCCAGTCCCGGGCCGAGAGTTGTCCATGCAGTTCAACTTCAAAAATCTTCTTGTTGCCTTTGACAACATACCGGTGCCGATCCTCCGGCTTATGCGACATGCCGACTTTTGCAGCTATCGGTTTCAGGGATTCACGGACCAGATTCTTGCGGTTATGATAAACAATGGTCGAGGCAAGGACCATGGCTTCAAGCTGCTCAACCGGCGGCTCAATTTTGGCCTCGCCTTCCTCAAAATACTCATCAATGAATCCGGTTGAAAGATCGCCCTTGATAAAGGCAGGGTGGTTCAGAATAGAGTTCGTAAAATCCAGATTGGTAGTCACGCCCTCGATGTGATAACGGTTCAGGGCATTGATCAGGGTAGTCCGGGCTTTATCACGCGTCTCCCCCCAGCTGATCACTTTGGAGAGAAGAGAGTCGTAGTACACGCTTATGAAACTGCCGGCCTCAACACCACTGTCGAGCCTGATATTTCTGCCCCTGGGATGGGTGTACCGGGTGATCAGTCCGGTAGAAGGCAGAAAATTGCGTCCGGAATCCTCAGCGCAGATCCTGGCCTCTATAGACCAACCTTTGATAGAGACCTCCTCCTGAGAGATCGGCAGATGTTCGCCGGCCGCTACCCTTAGCTGCAGTTCGACCAGGTCAAGGGAAGTAACCAGTTCGGTGATCGGATGTTCGACCTGAAGTCTTGTATTCATCTCCATGAAGAAAAAGTTTTTCCGGTCATCCATGATGAATTCGACCGTTCCTGCATTGGAATATCCTGCCTCGCGCGCCAGGGCACAGGCCATTTCACCCATGCGGGTTCTGAGTTCAGCATCAACCGCCAGGGAGGGCGCCTCTTCAATAACCTTTTGGTAGCGTCGCTGGATTGAGCATTCCCGTTCTCCGAGAGATACGACTTTTCCCTGTTTATCAGCAATGATCTGGATCTCAATATGGCGGGGATTGATCACAAATCGTTCAAGAAAGATCCTGTTGTCGCCAAATGCCTTGCGCGTCTCTTCCTGTGCTGACTGAAGGGCAGATTCAAGTTCAGAGGGCGAGGCAGCCAGGCGCATGCCCCGGCCTCCTCCTCCTGCAGCCGGCTTGAGCAGAACAGGATAACCGATCTCTGCTGCAAGCGCCCTGATCTCTTCAAGGTCAACGATGGGCATATTATGACCGAGCACCACAGGAACCCCTGCTTTCATCGCAATATTCTTTGCAGAAATTTTATCTCCGAGGGCGGCTATCACCTCCGATGAAGGCCCGACATAGGTCAACCCCGCATCGGCCACTGCTGCAGCAAACGCAGCGTTCTCGGAAAGGAACCCGTAACCGGGATGAATAGCCTGGCACCCCTGATCAACTGCTGCCTTGATGATCTTTTCATGCACAAGATACGAAGAGGCTGAAGGCGACGGCCCGATATGAACAGCCTCGTCAGCCTCCCTGACATGGAGTGAACGTGCATCAATATCGGAATAGACTGCAACAGTCCTGATATTCAGCTTCCTGCAGGTCTGTACTATGCGGATCGCAATCTCACCGCGATTGGCTATAAGAATTTTTTCGAACATGGTCACCCCTTAACAGAAACTCTTAGATCTGATTTTACAAGGGAATATTCCCGTGTCTCCTCTGCGGTCTGTCTATGCGCTTGTTTTCGAGAAACTGGAGGCTTCGGATCAGCCGGTGTCTGGTATCACGCGGATTGATAACATCATCGATGAAGCCTCTCTTGGCAGCCATGAAAGGATTGGCATACGTCTGCCGGTATTCCTCTGTCATCCTGGCAAGCATCTCTTCCGGGTTTTCCGCCTCTTCAATCTCCTTGCGGTAGATGATCTGCGCTGCGCCTTTGGGACCGAGCACAGCGATCTCGGCTGCCGGCCAGGCCAAATTCATATCGCAGCCGATATGTTTGGAGTTCATCACCACGTACGCCCCGCCATATGCCTTCCTGATGATTACCGTTATCCGCGGCACGGTCGCTTCTGAAAAGGCATAAAGCAGCTTTGCCCCGTGTCTGATAATGCCTCCATGCTCCTGCTCAGGCCCTGGCATGAATCCCGGGACATCCTCAAGGCAGACAAGGGGGATATTGAAGGCATCGCAGAAACGGACAAAACGTGCGGCTTTTTCGGATGCCTGCACATCAAGCACGCCGGCAAGCACTGCAGGCTGGTTGGCGATAAGGCCGATGGTCTGTCCGCCGAGACGGCCGAAACCAACAATAATATTACGTGCAAAATGGGGATGGATCTCCAAAAATTCCGCGCCGTCCAAAATACTGGTGATCAGAATCTTCATGTCATAGGTCTGATTCGGGTTGACCGGGACCAGATAATCCAGAGCAGGGTCAATCCGTTCAGCCGGGTCCCTCAGGTCGAGAATCGGAGCCTGCTGACGATTGTTTGAAGGCAGATAATTGATCAGCCGCCTCACCTCACGCAGACAGAGAATATCATTGGGAAACGCGAAATGGGCCACACCGCTTTTTTTGCTGTGCACCGAGGCCCCGCCTAATTCTTCTGCTGTGATCTCCTGGTGTGTAACGGTCTTGACCACATTCGGTCCTGTAACAAACATGTATGAGGTGTTTTCGACCATGAAGGTAAAATCGGTTATGGCCGGACTGTAGACTGCACCGCCTGCACATGGGCCCATAATACAGGATATCTGCGGAACAACCCCGCTTGCCTGCACATTGCGGTGGAAGATCTCTCCGTACGCGGCCAGAGATTCAACACCTTCCTGAATGCGCGCGCCGCCGGAATCGTTCAGGCCAATGATCGGAGCGCCCACCCTCACTGCATGGTCCATTACCTTGCAGATCTTCTGGGCATGGGCCTCTCCGAGCGCCCCGCCCATGATGGTAAAGTCCTGACTGAAGACAAAGACTTCGCGGCCGTCAATCGTACCATGGCCCGTAATTACTCCGTCTCCCGGAAACTCCCCTATGCCGGCATTCTGGCCTCCTCTTCCGGTCATCAACAGATCAAATTCTTCAAATGAACCTTCATCAAGGAGCAGATCGATGCGCTCCCGCGCAGTCAGCTTTCCCTTCCGGTGCTGGACCTCGATCCTTTTCGCCCCTCCTCCAAGAAAGGCCTCCTCTTTCATTGATTCAAGTTTTCTCAGATTATCCTGGCCTGGCTCACGCACGATCACACCCCCTCAGAGAGATCCTTTTTTACAAAATTCTGTCAGCACGCCGAATGTGCTCTTCGGGTGCAGAAACGCCACCTGCTTGCCGCCGGCGCCCTCGACCGGAGTCTCGTTGATCAACCTGCAGCCACGCTCACGGGCAATTCCCAACTGGCCGTCGATATCATCAGTCAGATACGCAATATGATGGAAGCCCTCTCCCTTCTTTTCGAGAAAGCCGGCAATAGGGCTGTCATCAGAGGTGGGTTCGAGCAGTTCGATATGGATATCGCCTGCCGTAAAGAACGCGGTCCGGACCTTTTGCGAGGCCACAACCTCTTCCTTTTCACAGACAAGCCCAAGCACCTCTTCATAGAATTTGCGTGCCTCTTCAATGGACCTGACCGCAATGCCGAGATGATCTATTTTTTTTATCATAGTATCAATCGCTCCAACATGTTTCTTTCAACTTATCACTCCCCATAATCTTGCTACGGTTTCAACTTTCTGTCCTTCCGGCTTGAGTTGCATTCCTGCACCCTCAGTACAGTCCAGAACATAATCACCCTCTGTACTCTCCGAATTCTTCCCGCAGAACATGACAGATCTCGCCCAGTGTCGCATATGTCTTGACCGCAGCAAGTATCTCAGGCATCAGGTTCGAAGAACTCCGGGCGCAGGCCGACAGATTCGCAAGGGCTTCTTCAACGTTATTATTGTCCCGCTCTTCACGCACTGTCTTAAGGCTCAGTACCTGGCCGTTTTCGACTTCAGGATTAACGCGAAGCAGAGGTGGCTTTGTCTGTTCATCAATCTTAAACTCATTCACCCCGACGATTATGCGCTCACCTTTTTCGATCTCCTGCTGGTATTCATAGGCGCTGTTTTCGATCTGGCGCTGGATAAAGCCATCTTCGATTGCAGCCACCACGCCGCCTGCCTTGTCGATTTTCGCGATCAGTTCAGAGGCCTGCACCTCGATGCGGTCGGTGAGTTCCTCAATAAAATACGATCCTGCCAAAGGATCAACAGTATTGGCCACACCGGATTCATGGGCAATCACCTGCTGCGTACGAAGGGCCGTGCGTACGGAATCTTCAGTCGGCAGAGACAGTGCTTCATCCCGTGAATTGGTATGCAGCGACTGGGTTCCGCCAAGGACTGCGGACAAGGCCTGAATGGCGACTCTGACAATATTATTGTCAATCTGCTGGGCAGTAAGAGTATAGCCTGCTGTCTGGGTATGGAAACGCAGCATCAGACTTGCAGGCTTCTTTGCATGAAAACGATCCTTCATGATACGGGCCCAGAGTCTCCTGGCAGCACGGAACTTGGAGATCTCTTCCAGAAGATCAGAAGAAGCATTAAAGAAAAAAGAAAGTCTTGGAGCAAAATTATCGAGTTCAAGCCCGGCATCGAGCGCAGCCTGCACATAGGTTATACCGTTGGCCAGGGTGAAGGCCACCTCCTGGACTGCGGTAGATCCGGCCTCCCGGATATGATAACCGGAGATCGAGATGGTATTGAATTCCGGGGTATGCTCCGTGCACCACTTGAAAGTGTCGGTGATCAGCCGCAGACTCGGCTTGGGAGGAAAGATATAAGTGCCGCGGGCTACGTATTCCTTAAGGATATCGTTCTGGATCGTCCCCCTGATCCTGCTGATCTCCACACCCTGCTTTTCGGCCACAGCCGCGTACATGGCAAGGAGTATGGCAGCAGGTGCGTTAATGGTCATAGAGGTTGAAACCTTATCCAGCGGAATCCGGTCAAAGAGGAGTTCCATGTCAGCCAATGAATCAATAGCCACCCCGACTTTCCCCACTTCGCCTGCAGCCATTGGGTGATCAGAATCGTAGCCGATCTGGGTCGGCAGATCAAACGCAACGGACAGACCGGTTGTTCCGTGTTCAAGCAAATACCGGTAACGCTTGTTCGATTCCGATGCGGTTGAAAAACCTGCATACTGGCGCATGGTCCAGAACCGTCCGCGGTACATCGTGGGCTGCACTCCCCGCGTGTAGGGATACCGGCCGGGAAAGCCGATATTTTCGAGATAGCGCTCATCGATCTGGTCCGGCACGGCAAGCCGGGGAATATCCTCGCCGCCATGATTGGTGAACTTCTCCTTCCTCTCCGGACAGCGGCTGAGGTTTTTGGCCAGCTCTTTTTCCCAATCTATATATTCAGGATGTTTTCCCATGACAATTATCCAATCTCCAAAGGCATATTTCCTGCGTTAATCCCAAGTTACTCCTGCGCGAGCAGTCTTGCGGCCTGCAGGCGCGGGGCTCCTTTCCGGTCATGATCCCATTTTCCGATCTTCTCGATTATCGAAGGTTTTATCAACTCAAGTGCCCAGTCCAGGACTTCAAGGTCATAAGCCTTTTCCCTGCGTATCCTGCGTTCACCACTTTCCCGGTGTGAGGCGTCAACGGCTTCGATTGCCGCAAGCAGCTCATTTATACCCTTCCCTTCCGAAGCCACAGTCATGCATACTTTTGTCTCTACCTTTTCCTTGCGGACGCCCTCCCTTGCAATGGCTTCCATATCCATGGCCAGGGTCTCGGCCCCTGCACAGTCTGCCTTATTCACGATCAGGATATCGGCCACCTCCAGAAGCCCGGCCTTCATGGCCTGAATGTCATCGCCCAGGCCCGGAGCAAGTACCAGGGATGTGATGTCTGCAAGCCTGATGATATCCATTTCCGATTGCCCCACTCCTACAGTCTCGATGATAATTACAGAGCATCCGCTGCCGGCAAGTATCCTCATCGCTGCTCCGGCTGCGGCACATAAACCTCCCAGCCGCCCCCTCGTTGCCATGGAACGGACAACCACGTCATGATCCAGTGCATGCCCCATCATCCTGATCCGGTCACCGAGAATCGCACCGCCTGAAATGGGAGAAGAAGGGTCAACTGCAATAACCCCAACTCTCCTGCCCTGAGAGCGATACTTTGTGATAATCCGGTCGGTCAACGTGGATTTCCCGGCCCCGGGAGGCCCGGTAATGCCCAAAACCATTGCCTGATCGACAAGCGAATCATCAAGGGATGCGAGGATTTCATCTGATAGAGGGTCGTTTTCCTCAACAAGGGAAATAGCCCGGGCGATTCCTCTTGGATCACGGTCTCTTAATCCCTTAAGTATGTGTTCGCTCTTCATCTGCGGGATCTCTCCGGTAAATCGATTCGGTCAGGTTCTGCCGGCTTCCTGTGATTCACAGGCACTGCGAAAAGCGGCAATGATCTTGTCCACAGGGGTGCCAGGTGTATAGACCGCGTTGATCCCGGAATCTTTTAGCGGTCCGATATCTTCATCCGGGATAATACCGCCGCCCAGTACAGGGATATCTCCGGCACCGGCATTCCTAAGGGCCCGAACCACCGCAGGGAATAGACTCATATGGGCCCCGGAGAGCAATGACAAACCTACGGCAGAAACATCCTCCTGAACTGCGGCAGCAGCAATCTCTTCCGGCGTCCTTCGGATGCCGGTATAGACCACCTCAAAACCCGCATCACGAAGGGCGCGGGCAATGAATTTGGCGCCTCTGTCATGGCCGTCCAGGCCCGGTTTTCCGATCAATACGCGATATGTCTTCTTTTGTTCAGGCATCTACAACTCCTCAGCATTACTTGTCCCTAAAATCCTTCAGCCTATGCACCTGAGGATTAAAAAATATTGGCACAGAAATCACCGAACCGGCCAAGATTATCACATACATGAATGCCCGCTTCCTTCATGACCGCAATCTTTGACTGGGCCGTGCCGCTGCTGCCGCTGACTATTGCCCCTGCATGACCCATGCGTCTGCCCGGAGGAGCGCTTAACCCCGCAACAAATCCAACTACGGGCTTACTGACTTTTTCTGCGATATAGGCAGCAGCCTCTTCCTCTGCAGTGCCTCCGATCTCACCCACAAGCACGATACCCTTTGTCTCAGGATCCGCTTCAAAGGCCTTGAGACAATCGATAAAGTTTGTTCCATTTACCGGGTCGCCTCCGATGCCGAGGCAGGTTGTCTGGCCGATTCCCTTCGAAGTCAGCTGATGCACCACCTCATAGGTCAGGGTGCCGGAGCGCGACACAACGCCAATGGGTCCGCCGGGTTTGTGGATAAAGCCGGGCATAATGCCGATCTTGCACTGGCCGGGAGTTATGATCCCGGGGCAGTTCGGCCCGATGAGCCTTGCTTTTTTGCCATTCAGGTAATTCTTGATCCGCATCATGTCGAGCACCGGTATGCCTTCTGTAATGGCCACAATAAGATCAATATCAGCGTCGATCGCTTCCATGATTGCCTTTGCGGCAAAGGCCGGAGGCACAAAGATCATGCTGCAGTTCGCTTTGGTTGCACTGACGGCTTCCCTGACGGAATTGAAGACCGGCACATCGTCCATGGTCTGTCCGCCCTTTCCGGGCGTCACGCCTGCCACGATCTTTGTACCGTATTCAATGCACTGCCGGGTATGGAACTGACCTTCTTTCCCGGTGATCCCCTGAACAAGCAGTCTTGTTTCTTTATCAACAAATATTGCCATGATCTTTTATCGTATCCCTTCAGTTATGGGGTTTAAAAGTCCTCCCATTTCCAAGGGGAGGTACGGTGGGATATTGGAATATCTACCATAACCTCCCCAACCCCTCCTTGCTAAGGCGGGGCTAAGTCCTGAAACTAAAACGTTACCTTCTATCATTTATTCCTCAGTTCTCTTCATTTTCCGATGATCTCTGCAATCTTTCCGGCTGCATCGTTCAAATCCTCTGCTGTAATAAGATTCAGGCCTGAGGCTGCAAGAATTTCTCTGCCCTTCTCGACATTGGTCCCCTGCAGACGGATCACAACCGGCACGTTTATGCCGGTCTTTCTGGCTGCCTGGACAACGCCTTCAGCCAGGACATCACACCTGAGAATCCCGCCAAAAATATTGATCAGGATCACTTTGACATTGCTGTCGCTCAAAATGATCCGAAAACCGTTTTCGACCATCTCTGCATTTGCCCCGCCGCCCACATCGAGAAAATTCGCAGGTGAAGCACCTGCGCTCTTGATGAGGTCCATGGTGGCCATGGCAAGACCCGCGCCGTTAACCATATTGCCGACATTCCCATCCAGATTGATGTAATTGAGATTGTATTTCGAGGCCTCCAGTTCAAGAGGGTCCTCTTCATCCGTATCCCGGTATTTCAGGATATCCTTCTGACGGAACAGGGCGTTGTCGTCGATGTCTATCTTTGCATCGAGTGCGATCAGATCCCCCTGGGCAGTGATCACCAGAGGATTGATCTCAAGGAGTGAACAGTCGGTTTCGATAAAGAGTTTATAAAGGTTTTTGATCAGCGTGGAAGATTTTTCGACAAGCGAATCAATCAGATTGAGACCTGCTGCGATTTCTCTGCAATGTCCCGGTTCGATTCCGGTGAGAGGATTGATCAATACCTTTATGATCTTCTCAGGGGTTATTGCCGCAACTTCCTCTATATCCATTCCGCCGGCCCGGCTTGCGATGATCATGATCTTTGCGGTGGAACGGTCCGGGATGATCGAAAGATAAAGCTCCTGCCTAATATCAAGCCCCTGCTCCACCAGAAGTTTCCTGACTTTCTTGCCCTCGGGACCGGTCTGGGGAGTAACCAGAGGTCTGCCCAATATGGCCGCTGCAACGCTTCGAACCTCCTCAAGACTCCGGGCAAGCTTAACGCCGCCGCCCTTTCCGCGACCGCCTGCATGAACCTGTGCCTTGATTACAACGGGGAATCTGCCGAGCTTTTCGGCTAAAGCAAAGGCTTCATCAGGACTTGTGGCTATATACCCCTCAGGCACAGGAATAGAATGCTTCCGAAATAATTCCTTGGCCTGATATTCATGGATCTTCATGCAACCGCCTTCTCCCCTAAAATTCCCGTGACCCGAAGAAAAGAATTTTTGTTTAATATTAGCAGAGAAAACCCGGCGTCGGCAATACATTTATAAGATGTTTTTATAGGATATGAAGACTATAAAAACAACGAACGGGAATGATAACATTTCGCACAGTGTGGTAATAAGGACTTAAGGCGAAGTTTTTATAATCCTAAAAATTTGCAGCAGTATAGATTATCAGGAAAAATCGGCAGGAGCTATTACTTGATCTGGCGTGCAAGTCCGCTCAGAACAGTTCCCGGACCGACCTCGACAAAGGTGACGGCACCCTGCTCTCGCAGGCCTTTGATCGTCTCAACCCACCGCACACTGCTGTAGATCTGTTTAACCAGATTCGTGGCAATCGAGTCATCCGTATATGGCTGGGCACTGCAGTTTGCAATGCAGGGAATCTGCAGGCTGTTGAAACTGAATCCGCTCAGGAAAGTCTCGAACTCTTCTGCTGCCGGTTTCATATAACGACTGTGAAAGGCGCCGCTGACCGGGAGGATAACCGCCCGCCTGGCTCCCTTTTCCTCCATCTGAGGCGCAACAGACTCTATGTCTGCCTTGGGACCGGAGATTACAATCTGGCTCGGGGAATTGAAGTTGGCCAGATCAATACTGCCTGCTCCCAGCTCGGCCAGGGCCGCTGCAACGGCATCACCATTCATACCCAGTACGGCTGCCATACCGCCGCCGGTAGCAGCGTTCATCAGTGCACCGCGCTTCTGCACAAGCTTGAGACCGGTAGCAAAATCAAAGGCGCCTGCAGCATACAGGGCGGCATACTCGCCCAGGCTATGGCCAATCACAAAATCGGGTCTAAGCTCCTCAACGTCGATCTTGGCCAGATAGCTCAGGATATCGACGATGTAAAGCGCCGGCTGGGTGTAGTCAGTACGTTTGAGCTTATCATCAGGATCCAGAAGACAGAGTTCCCTGATCGAGTAACCGAGAATTATATCTGCCTCTGCTACCAGGTCAGGATAACGTTCGAAAAGATCAGCGCCCATACCGAGGGACTGGGAACCCTGACCAGGAAACATAAATACTGTAGACATAATGTATTACCCTTTTACTTCCTTTATTTTTTTGGTAAGCATCGGCACAATCTCGTTTGCATCGCCCACAATGCCATAGGTCGCAACATTGAATATCGGGGCGTCGGGATTCTTATTGATCGCAATGATAATGTCAGATGACTGCATGCCTACCAGGTGCTGAACTGCACCTGAAATGCCGCAGGCAATATATAGTTTCGGACTAACGGTCTTGCCGGTCTGGCCCACCTGATGGCGATAGGGTATCCAGCCTTCATCAACCGCAGCCCTTGACGCTGCAAGCGACGCGCCTAACACTTCTGCAAGATCAAGCAGAAGCTGGAAGCCCTTTTCACTGCCCATGCCCCTGCCGCCTGCAACGATAATATTTGCATCCTGCAGATTGATCGCCAGTTCTGAGACTTCCTTTACGGTCTCGACCACCTTTGTGCGGGATGCTATGCCCTTTGCGCTCACCTTTACGATCTCTCCGGTCCGTGCTTCATCATACGTCCCCCTCTTCATTACGCGGGGTCTGACCGTTGCCATCTGCGGCCGTGCATGGGGGCAGAAGATCGTTGCCATAATATTGCCGCCGAATGCAGGTCTTACCTGGAGCAGGTTCTTTGTCTCAGGGTCGATCTCCAGCGAGGTGCAGTCAGCAGTCAGTCCTGCCCTCAGTTTTGCCGCAACCCTCGGAAAGAAGGACCTGCCGATCGGTGTTGCGCCGGTAAGCACGATCTCGGGCTTCTGCTCTGTTATCAGTTTTGACAGAAGCGCTGCATAGGGCTCGTCATTGAAGGCCTGAAGGCTGGCCTCGTCACAGTGGAACACCCTGTCAGCACCCCAGCGAATAAGCTCTAATGCATCATGACCGGTCCCACCAAAGAGCACAGCACTGAGTTCGGTGCCGAGCTTCCCGGCAAGCCCTCTGCCTGCACCGAGAAGTTCAAGAGAAACGCCGGCGATCCTGCCCTCACGCTGCTCTGCAAAAACCCATACGCCCCTGCCCTGCGCAGTCTCTTTCTCGTCAGTTGCTTCTTTTACCTCAGATATGGCGCCCTCGGGGCAGACGCTCATGCAGGCCCTGCAGAGCTGGCACATCTCGGTAATCTCGGCCTTGGCCCCTTTTATAACAATGGCATCGTAAGGACAGGACTGAACGCATGCCTCACATCCGGTGCATAGTTCTCTCTTAACTTTTATATACATTTCAGTCCCACCAGTTCCTTTACCAGCGTATCTATCTTTTCTGCAGGAGTGCCTTCAAGCATGGTCCGGTCTGTCTTAGACTCAGGCGCAAAGATGTTCTTCACCTGTGTCGGAGACCCGTTCAGGCCAAGATTCTTCTCATCAGCCTTGAGATCAGCAGCAGACATTTTTTTGATCTCTGCCTTCTTCGCCGCCATCTTGCCTTTCAGAGACGGCAGCCTCGGCACATTCAGCTCCTTCACCACAGTCAGAAGCACCGGCAGTGATGTTTCAACAACATCGTATCCGTCATCCATCAACCGCTGCACAATTAGCTTGTCAGCAGCAACATCAACGATCTTGCGTATATAGGAGATGTGCGGCATGTCCATGAACTCAGCCATTTCCGGGCCGACCTGAGCCGTATCTCCGTCAATTGCCTGCTTGCCGCAGAGGATCACATCAGCGCCAATCTGCTCAATAGCCTTTGAAAGCGTATATGCGGTAGCCCAGGTGTCTGAGCCGGCAAAAGCCCTGTCTGTCAGGAGCACTGCATCGTCAGCCCCCATTGAAATGGCCTCGCGAAGCGCTGTTTCTGCCTGCGGCGGACCCATGGTAAGGACCGTGACCTTGCCGCCTGCTGTCTCCCTGATCTGAAGGCCGGCCTCAAGCGCATGCAGGTCATAGGGGTTGATGATCGTAGGAACGCCGTCCCTTATAAGCGTGTTTGTCTCAGGGTTGATCCTGACCTCTGCGCTGTCAGGCACCTGTTTAATGCAGACAACTATCCTCATATGTTTGGTCCTTTCGATTTATGCGGAAATAACGATGAAATACATCTATTTTTGTGAGCTGAATTTTATCACAGCAGGTTTTAGAGCGTCAATTCAAACGCGGATGGTTATTATGTGTTCACTCCAATGAAATGGCTAAGCCGGTCGGCCACTGCCTCCTAAAATCAAACCAGCTTTATTTCGGGTCTGCCTCGATGGGCTTGTTGAGGCTCTCTTTTTTCCATACATTGAAAACAGCATTGTCTACACAAGTGGAAGCTTTAATCACAGCCTCATTATCAAATCCTGGCAGTTTCTGTAATTCTGAGAGAAGGTGGTCGAAACCTTTAATCTCCTGCGCAATGCGTATCACGCTTTTGTTTGTGATGAGGACCATAAAAAAGTCTTCAAATAGTGGGCCTTTGTCAGTTGTTTCTATTTGGATCGTCTGTAGTGATTCTGTAGATATTCTTTTTTTAAAGCCCAACCAGGGCTTATAAACAATAAGATTATTCGTGAGCTCAACATAAGCGGGGACAATGATCTTTGTAATGATCCGATGTAGATCCATATCATTTTAATAATTTACGCCCAACATTGTTATATATTCCGCATGCGTTTTTTTCTTAAGTTTATGGGCAAACAGTAGTCGCGTCAAGGAAATTCAACCCACCCCTTCACCCCTCCAGGGAGGGGACTTGAGGGAAGACACAACTGTTTGATCCAAGAATCCCCTCCTTACAAAGGAGGGGTATGGGGAGGTTTTGATAAAATCTAATCTATACCCCACCCGACCTCCCCTTCGAAAGGGGAGGAGGCGCACCACTCATAACTGAAGGTTACGCGACAACCTACTTCGGAAAGCTCAGCGGGCCGGTCAGGGTTTTGAGGAAGGCTTCGATCTTTAAAAGCTCAGTATTGGTAAGTTCATTGTGTTCAAGCTCGCGGCTTGCACTGCGCTGATAAAAGACCAGGACCTCCGATAGAGTCTTAAACTGGCCGGCATGCATATAAGGCGGTCTGTCTGCGACATTTCGCAAGGAAGGCGTCTTAAATGCACCGACGTATTTTGCCCTGTTCGTGTCGATAAATCTCAGCTCCAGACATTCATCTGGTTTTGCATCACTGTATATGCCCAAACAGTTAAACTCGTCAGCAAGGACCTTATCAATGCCTTCGGCCCTTCCCTTGTCCGTGGTCGCAAGTCCGATGTTATGAAAACTGCTATTCGTGAAGAGCGGGCCCATGTGGCAGCTCGTGCATTTTGCCTTGCCTGTGAAAAGCCTCAGTCCGTCAACAGCATCCCTGTTCATAAACTTGTCAGCAGCTTCAAGGTCGTTCTTTGTCAGCGCATCAACATACAGATCAAAGGGCGCTGGCCGGGGCAGGATCTGGGCCACAAAGGCAGCTATGGCCTTGCCGATATTCGCATAGATCCGGTTCACGTTATCCCTATCTTCAGGCTTCATTGCGTTCCACGCCTTCAGGGCAGCGGGATTTCCTGTGCCGGGGCTTGCCTTCGGCGGACAGCTCTTATTATTGATCCTGGGGAGCTTGCCGAAGATCTCTTCATACTCCTTCTTATACTTGTCTGCAATCAAATGCGCGCACATGGAACGGGTGAAGCCGTGTTCCACGGAACTCTCGATCGGCCCGATTGCCTGCGACCAGAGACTGTCTTTTCTGCCGTCCCAGAAGAACCATGCATTGTATGCATTACCTGTCAGGGGCATGGTCCGCCGCGTGGTCTGACCCATGCCCATGGCAAGAGGAAGTTTATCCGTAAAGTTTACCTCCGGCATATGGCATGTTCCGCAGGAAACCTTGCCATTGGCGCTGAACCTTTTATCAAAGAAGAATTTCTTGCCGAGCTCAATTGCCCTGGGATTGTCTGCATAGGCATTGGAAGGATCCTTTGGCAATGCAGGAAGAGAAAAAAGAGAAAGGGAGCGAAGAAGACTGATCTCTTCTCCGCTCCATGCATGAATTTCTTTGAGGTTTTTCTCAGCAGTTGCCGCCTCTGCTGACAGGCAGAACATCACCAGCATTACTCCGGCAGCCAGCAATATACCAAAGGCGAAAGCCCTGAAAGGAAACATCCTGGGAATCCGTTACACTGACAATCTTCAGCTGCTTATTTCAGCTGGAGATTAAACGTAACGCTATCGGTCTTTCCGTTGGCCTTGATCGTAAATGTCATGGTCCACCAGCCGGTCATGCTGAACTTGATGCCTTCTACGACATACGTGCCGTCGTTGTTATTCTTCGTCACCCTGGGCTGTGTAGGCAACCCGTGGCCATGTTCCGGCATATCCCCTGATAAGGTAATCTCTGCGTCCTTCACTGCCCTGCCGTCAGGGGTCTCCACTTTCAGCTTCCAGCTTATGAGCCTGTTCACGGGAACAGCATCAGGCTCACTCGTATACGAGGCTTTGAATATTCCACCTTTTGACAGCTTGGTCCTGGCATAATCAGCATCTGCGGTCGGCTTCCTGACTTCCGCCTGAACTGGGTCAAAAACAGGCGTCCACGCCATGGAACCGAGAAATACTAAACCGAGAAGAATAACTCCAATTTTCCTGATCATATTTTCTCCCTTCATTTAGTTTATACAGCGCATTATAGAAAACACATCTGCTATTTACAACTGTAATAAAGACATGAGATGACGACGCGGCTTGACAAGTCTCCCCGGCCTGTCAGAATGTCAAAGGGTCCTCCTCAGGGAGCATGGCCTCATCAAAGGGCATGACATCGAGCTGAGTCATAAGAAATTCAAAGCTGCTGAGCATAGATCGGTAGTCGTAGTCTGCCATCTCGTCCCATGCAGCCCTGTCCACAAGTTCCTCGAATTCGTCGAGATCAAAGTCACGTTCAATAATCCTGCCCTTTCTGAGCGCCCCGATCATGGCCCTCTCTTCTGTTAAATCGAGAGATTCACCCGGATCAAGTTGACGCCTGTGCTCAGGGATCATGAAATAGAAACGCAGCCCAAAGATAAGCGCATCGTAAAGCGTCACAATACCGGCCGCAACCTTGCCCTGCATGAGCCTTCTTCTGCCGCCACGGATATGGAGCCGCGCCCTGAGCAGCGCACCATCTGCGCTGTCAAAGCTCTCCTTTGTGCTCATCAATCCGGCGTGCGGCACGGGTTCAGTGCGTCTTCTGCGGTTTCAGCAACCCTGCATCGTATTTCCCAGCCGGCATCCTGTTGGTCAGCACCTCAGGAAAGGCAAATGCCGCTCCATCCTCTACCTTCTTCTTTTTAACTGAAATGCTCAGTTTCCACGCTCCGTCCTTTGGGAGCCCGGTGTTCGGGACAAGATATAATCCTTCGCCTTTTTCCGTGACCTTCAGCGGTTCGGTCCTGTCCGTGACCGTAACAATGACCTTAGCATCCTCAACATCTTCGTCATGGCTGTCATGGATCACAATGCCGATCATATCCCTGCCGATCTTGTATTCCTTTTCATCAAGCAGGACCTCGATGCTCACCTGTCCCAGGTCTGATATGGCAAAGAGCGTTTCATTGAAATGCTTGGTGAATTTGGCAGATCCCTCATGCCTGCCGGAATGGGCAAAGGAAACAGAAAAGAGGGCAAGTATCGCTATGCCCGTCACAATCGTATGTTTCATAATTTCGCCTTTCGTCACAGACTGAAACTGATGCCGAACAGGGCCTTGTATTTTGTGTCATCCTGGATGCCGTTCATATCCTGAACCAGCGGAATGCCGACAGAAAAAAAGGTGGAGACTTTTTTGGCGAATACAACCCGAGCCCCCGGAGCAAGGAATAGTGCATTGCCGCCGCTGTTTGGATCCTTTTCTCCCCTGATCCGCTGTTTCTCCTTCCATTCTCCATTTGCCTCAAGAATAAGATCCCAGGCTATCGTCCCGCTCACTGCACGGTAGGAAGCAGCAGCGTTATAGTTGAAAATATCGCCGAGATTGGTGAACTGGGTCCCGCGGGTGCCGAACGTATACTGGAGATTGCCGTCCAAAGAGACCTTGCCGTATCTTTTCGTTGCCGCTATGCCGATGATAGGGTTCCACGCGCCTGTACCGGGCAGGAACTCTGCTTCAAATGTCTCGTCTTGGATGTCCCGGTCGTTTGTCTTCCCCGTTGGAACCTTGAGGCCAAAGAAGAGGGCTGATTCGAAGTTATTATCCGTCTTCAGAAACCGGTACTGCCCCATTATTGTAAGATCGCCGATCCCCTTTGCATCACCATGGAGATGGACCTCACCCGGCTCATCGCTGTGAGCCTCACGAATATTTTCAATATGTTCGTAAGACAACTTCAT
Source organism: Nitrospirota bacterium (assembly GCA_016217675.1). Classification (GTDB taxonomy): domain Bacteria; phylum Nitrospirota; class Thermodesulfovibrionia; order Thermodesulfovibrionales; family UBA6898; genus UBA6898. The sequence goes on along the minus strand of JACRHC010000059.1, from coordinate 2,241 downwards.
GCTGACGGAAAGGTCGTTCGTTATCCCATACCCCATACTCATAATGCTATGGAATACCGATTCAGCAGTGTGGGCATCCTTTCCCTGCATTGCAAATCTGAGCAGCTGACTGTCAGAGAAACCGTCAAGGTCAATAAACTCTGCCTGAGCAGCAAAAGACACCTTCCCCTGCTGCAGGGTTGTTGCTGATACCGTCCTTATCGGCCCGGCCTGGCCCAGACCTGCCCCTCCTGTAGGATGATGCGCAAACACAACTCCGGAAAACAGCCCAATACCAACAACAGCAAGGACCAAAGGTCTAAGAATAAGCATAGAGCCCTCCTTTTATTAATATGATACTCTAATCTACCATATTCGGAAATCAGTAGAAAGACTAAAGACCGTCCGTTCTCACCCGGCGTATTCCACACGCTTTTTGAATTATGAAAAGCCCGAATTCAGTGATATACTGCATTAAGCAGCCTTGAGAATTCCCAAAACGACGAAAGGAGAAATCAATATGTCTGAACAGAATGGCGAACAGTTAGCTCAACTATTAAGCAGCAAGATGCAGGAGATCATGAAACTCTGTGAAGGCCTGAGCGAGCAAACCGCCTCCAGGGCGCCTGCGGGCAGATGGTCACCAAAGGAGATCATCTCACACCTCAGCGGCTCTGAAGACGGCAGCTTTCTTCCTTTTCTCAGGCTCGCGCTCGTGGAGGATGCCCCAAGGCTTGATATCGAGGCAGAAAACCCATTTTTTACTAAAAGTCGCGCTGCCATGAGCATGAAGGAGCTTCTGGCGCTCTGTGAAAAGGTCTACAGCGAGATGGCTGATTTTGTTGCAGGCCTGTCGGATGAGCAGCTTAAACGGACGCTCTATGTCCCTCTGTTTAAGGACCTGCCGCTGACCGATCACCCCTCGCTTGCAGTCTTCATTTCAGGGATAGGCGGCTATCACATGGAGTTTCATATCAACCATATGAAGGAGATACTCAAGGAGTTAGGCGCCTCCTGAGTAATGCATTCAATGCACAGTAACGATCAAAATTGATGGAGGCAGGTCATGACAAAAGAGAGCTTGTCGGCGAAAATCGGTTTTCTCAGAAACGGCTGGTGGATCATCCATGTTGCAGGGATCACCCTGGTCTATATCCTTGGCAATCTGGTGGGGAGGTAACATGCTCAAGTACTTCATGCGCTATAAGCCGGGCTGGTGGGTGCTTCATATTGCAGCGATCTCGCTTACCTTCTATCTTGGCAGCATCGCAACCTTCAGGTTTTAGGGAGCGATCATGAAAAAAAGCACACTCGTGACCGCGCTCTTTCTGCTGGCAGCATCAGGCCTGATGCTGCATCTCAGGATCCATTTTTTCATGGTCCCTGACAAACTGCATCCGGGCGAGTTCATCTTTGACAGCACAAAACTGCTTGCCTCCCTTCTTCCCCTGATCGATGTCATTGTGGTGACCGCCCTCTTCATCTCCCGAAGGACTGCAGTATACGGGTATCTTCTGAACGGTCTTATCGTGATCTACGGCTCAATACTGATGGCCCATTACAGCATTGCGGAGATAATGGCAAAGTCGATCCCGTTTCCCGCCATGCTACTCAAGTCCACTCTTCCGGACATAGGTATCGCATGGGCTGATTTTCTGGTTGGCAAGGCCTTGTATGACCTGCATATGAAGAAACCTGGCGAAAGACAGCCAGGGATCTAAACGGGGTTGCTGATGGGAACAAAGCTGAGCAACTGACTGTCTAATGCTATGACAGAGATCAACCTGATGCATGAAGACAAGGACAGGGAACTGGTGAACCGCTGCCGAAAGGGTGATCTGGACGCATTTGAAATACTGGTCACGAATTATCAGAAGAAGATGTTCAACATGGCATTCCGGATAACAGGCAGCATGGAAGATGCCGCTGAAGTGGTTCAGGACGCCTTTGTCTCTGCGCACAGGAACCTGAAGAACTTTGAGCAAAAGTCGCGCTTCTCAACATGGCTGTACAGCATAACCGTGAACACCGCAAAAAACAGGCTGAAGCAGAACCTTGCGAGAAAGGCACATGAGCCCCATTCATCTGACGACCCCCTTTATGCTGACAGCAACAGAAAGGGGATTGAACCTGCATCAGATGATCCCTCTGCTCTGGATCTTCTAATGATGAGGGACCGGCAGAAGGGCGTACAGAAATGTCTTAACGGTCTTGAGCAGGATTTCCGGGAAGTGATCGTCCTGCGGGATATACAGGGTTTTG
>JACRHC010000056.1 GCA_016217675.1 Nitrospirota bacterium | reverse complement strand
GCTCGAAAAGAGGATGAGCAACACAAAAGAGGATATGGAGAGAAGATTGAGAAGGGCAAGTGAGGAAATTCGGGCATATAAGATGTATGATTATGTTATAGTAAACGACCTGCTGAAGAGCTCCCTTGGCAAGTTCGAGGCCATCATTGTGGCTGAAGGCCAGCGGAGCTCAAAAAAAGACTCAGCATGGATCGAGAAAAACATCCTCAGGAGGTAAACATTCATGGACATTATTTCGCTGCCGGCGGAGATTGATCATAAGAAGATCGATGGCAAATTCAGGCTCGTAAGCATTGCAACGCAGAGGGCAAAAGAACTTTCATTAGGGGCCAAGCCCCGGATGAACACGAAATCGAAAAAGGTTACCACGATCGCGATCGAAGAGGCGGTGCAGGACAAGCTTGAATTCATCACGGGTGAAGAGGCGAGGATCGCCATGGAAAAGGCAGGAAAGCTTGACTACCGGAAGCTCCTTGAGGAGAGCAGGAAGATGGCCGCAGGCGAGGACCTTACCGAGCTTGAAAAGGACCTGCAGGTCTATCTCCATGAGAAGGAGAAGGGGACCGGGAGTTTTGACAAGATGGCCTTTGATGAGCTTTTCGGCGGCAAAAAGGAAAAGGAACCAGCAGCTGACGAACCTGAAGAATAGATCGGTTCTTCTTGGCGTATCCGGCGGTGTTGCGGCGTACAAGGCCGTAGAGCTGGTCAGGAGACTTAAGGATAAAGGCGCCTCGGTCACGGTCATGATGACCGGGGCAGCCCAGCAGTTTATAACCCCGCTTTCCTTGCAGATTGCATCACAGAATACCGTCTATACCTCGCTCTTTCAGGAACCCCTGACGCATATCTCAATCCCTGCAGCAGCTGATATCTTGGTTGTAGCTCCTGCTACGGCAAATAGCATTGCCAAGTTTGCAAACGGCATAGCTGACGACATGCTTTCAACCGCCTTCCTGGCCTTCCGCGGCCCAGTGGTGATTGCGCCGTCCATGAACGGGAAGATGTACGAACACCCGGTTGTTCAGGAAAACCTGAAAAAATTGCTTTCCCTCGGCATTGTCCAGACAGGACCTGATTCCGGACCACTCGCCTGTGGAGAGGAAGGAACCGGAAGGCTTGCAGAGGTGCGCGATATTGTTGATACAGTCGTCGCTGCTTTAACGCCGAAGGACCTGATAGGGCAGAAGATCGTTGTGACGGCAGGGCCCACACGGGAGTATCTTGATCCTGTCAGGTTTATATCAAACCGGTCATCAGGCAAGATGGGATTCAGCGTGGCAAAGGCTGCCAGGAATCGAGGCGCAGAGGTTGTGCTGATCAGCGGCCCCACAGCCCTGGAGAGCCCTCAGGGTTTAACCTTCAGGCGGGTTGATACTTCGGATCAGATGCTTTCTGCTTTACGGGACGAAACAGAACGAGGCGTTTCTGCCCTGATCATGGCTGCAGCTGTTGCAGACTTCAGGTCTGTCAGACCATCTAAGGCAAAGGTCGGGAAAAATAAGATACCATTGTTAACCTGCACTGAGGATATTGTGAGTTGCATCGCAGGAGGGGAAAAGAGACCTTTTATCATCGGTTTTGCTGCAGAGACCGGCAAAAAGCTCGACAGGGCCAGGGAAAAGATGAAGAGAAAAAAAATGGACATGATCGTTTTTAATGATGTTACCGAGAAAGGGTCAGGGTTTGAAACCGACACGAACCGCGTAGTCATTATGGATAAAAAAAACGGAGTAATGAGGACCGGACTTATGAGCAAGGACGATGTTGCCGATGCAATTCTTGATCGCTATCTTAAAATCAAAGCTTGACTTTATCTCCATTTTTTGCTAAAAAATTGACAGGTTATGGCAGCTAAAGACATAGAAAAACTCAGAGAAAAGTTCGATAAAGACCCCAATTCGAAGCTTTTTCTGCCTCTTGCCGAGGAATACAGAAAGGAAGGCATGCTGGAAGAGGCGATTGATGTCCTTCAGCAGGGGCTTGAAAAGCACGTCAGTTATACCAGTGCCCGGGTTCTGTTAGGCAAGACGTATCTTGAAAAGGGCATGATGGATGAGGCCAGAAAAGAATTCGAAAGCGTCATAAAAATCGTTCCGGACAACCTTTTCGCGCACAAAAAGCTGGCAGAGGTGTACCGGGACACGGGCGAGACGGATCTTGCGATAAAGGCATTCAAGGCTATTCTGAAACTTAATCCTATGGATGAAGAGTCACTCAGCAGCTTGAGAAATATTGAAGCCGCACTGTCTCCAGCTCCAGTTCCGGTTGCTGAAGAAGCAAAGAAAGCAGACTCATCATACGGTGAGATAAGAATGCCCGGAGCCGCTGTTTCTGACGCAGAAGAGCCGGTTGATATGCAAGGCGGCCAGGAGATTCATATTGCGGCCCCTGATATTCAGGTCGAACATTCTGAAGATGAACTGAATGCTTTCAAAGACTCGCTTTTTGGTGATAAGTCAGACTTGGGCGATGAGCTTGAGGTCGATAACGAAATCAACGTTGAGACAAACGCTGAGACAGAGGAAGAGACTGAAGAAGCCGGTGTGGTTTTCATTTCTGATGATAAGAGTACTGCAGCGGAGGATCTGTCATTCGAAGATGTTGGTGAGGCGATAGCAGAAGAGTTGATGCCTGCTGTCAGCGAGCCATTTTCTGCTGCAGAAAAGGCGGAAGAGACGATTGAGTTTGCAGAAGAGCCGTTTGAGATTGCTGAAGAACCTGTGGCTGCTGCTTTTGAGACAGCAACAGAAGCACCGGAAAAGTATGTGGCTGATCTGTCGGACGCTGACCGGTTTGTGAACGAAGGCAAGTTCGCAGAGGCAATGGGCGTGTACAGGAGATTTCTTGCCAATGACCCAAATGATAAAAGGGTCCTTCAGCGTGTCGAGGAACTCAGAGCGCTTCTGAAACTCATGGGAAAGGACAAAGAAATGCTCATAGATAAACTGAATGCATTTCTTGAGGGTATATATAAGGGGCGCGATGGATTTCTCGGACATTCTTAGGGAGGCAGTAGATAAAGTTGACGGTGCTGTTGCGGCAATGATCCTTGCTTCTGACGGTATTGCCGTGCAGGAATATGTTTCTGAAAAGCTCATAGATCTGACAGGGCTTGGCGCTGAGGCCTCTGCAATGATCAGGGACGTCGGATATGCTGCAGAGAACCTGGGTCTGGGGCAGGCCAGAGAATTTTCAATCGTCTCAGATACCTGCGGCATTATCATGAGGAAGATCAATGAGGAGTATTATCTTTCTCTTGTCATAAAACCTGAGGGTAATTACGGAAAGGGGCGCTACGTCCTCAAAACAATGATCCCCAGGATAGAGAACGAATTCTAACAGGACCGTAATCGGCGTCTGACGCCGGCAAACGGTAATTTCTGAACTGAATATCCATGAAAATCCTTGTCATACACGGTCCCAATCTGAATCTCCTTGGAACACGGGAGCCTGATGTCTATGGAAGTGCAACCCTTGATGACATCAATCAAAAGATACTCGAACTCTCACGAGAACTCGGCATGGAGGCAGAAACCTTTCAGTCAAACAGCGAGGGCTCCATTGTCGACGCCATACAGAAGAAGACCTATGATATGCTGATCATTAACCCTGCTGCATACACGCATACGAGCGTTGCCATCAGGGATGCCATTTCTGCTGTGGGCAGACCTGCAATCGAAGTGCACATTTCAAACATCCACAAGAGAGAGGATTTCAGGAGGACCTCTTACATCGCCGGCGTTGCGACGGGGCAGATCAGCGGCCTTGGTGTTGAGGGATATCTCCTTGCGGTACGAGCCGGTAAGAAGATCCTCAACGGATGAGGCACATAATTGCGATAACCGAATCCCTTGCTTCCAGGGGGATAAGCGGCATGCTGGTTTCCACGATCAGGAATGTCCGCTATCTTACCGGATTTACCGGTTCCTCAGCCTGCCTCCTCATAACGAATAAGGAGCGTATTTTTTTTACGGACTCCCGGTATGAGGAACAGTCAAAAAGGGAGGTGCGCGGATTTGATATTGTTATCGAGCGCGAGGAGCGGCCGAAGCAGATCCTTGAAAAGGCAAAGTCTGCGGGTATCAGAACGCTCGGCTTCGAGTCAACGGTTTCCTACGCATTCTATAAATCGCTTCTCAGAAAAGGATTCAGGGTAAAGAGCGTTACGAACCTGATCGAGGAGATGCGGAGGATCAAGAGCAGGCTCGAAATCAAGATGATCTCCAAGGCAGTCGAGCGGGCAGAGAAGGCCTTTCTTGAGGTAAAGCCCTATATCAAACCCGGGTTTTCTGAACGGCATCTTGCCCTGCGGCTTGAAGCGGGGCTGAAGAGCCAGGGCTGTGCAGTGATCCCCTTTGACATTATTGTTGCCTCAGGGAAGAACTCGGCAATGCCTCATGCGCGGCCAACAGACAACAGGATCAAACAGGGCGACTTCATCATGTTTGACTGGGCGGGCGAGGCAGGTGGATATTTCTCTGATATGACCAGAACTTTTCTTCTGAAAGGCGGGAAGGATCTTTCGCGGAAGATCGATATCTATAACACGGTCCTGAGCGCGAATCAGAGGGCGATTACTTCTGTGCGCGAAGGGATCATTGCGCGCACGGTTGACAAGACAGCAAGAGATGTTATAAAAAAGGCAGGGTACGGTGACTACTTTGGTCATGGTACCGGCCATGGGGTAGGCCTTGATGTCCATGAACTGCCGCGCATATCACGCTTTGGACGAGAAACGATCAGGCCTGGCATGGTATTTACCATAGAACCGGGGATCTATCTTCCGGGCATCGGGGGAGTCAGGATCGAAGACATGGTCCATGCAGAGAAGCAGGGATGCACGACCCTGACATCGCTTCCCAAAGGACTTGAAACACTCTAACATTGACCCAGGAGGAACAAACCATTGATAGCAACCAGTGATTTCAGAAAAGGCGCAAAGTTGGAATATAAAGGTGACCCTTATGAGATCGTCGATTTCCAGCATGTGAAGATGGGAAGGGGCGGTGCAATCGTCAAGACAAAGATGAAGAATCTCAAAACCGGCAGCGTTATCGAAGAGACGATCAGGTCCGGCGAAAAATTCCCTCCCGCCGGACTCGAAGAGAAGAAGATGCAGTACCTCTATGCCCAGGGCGACGACTATATCTTTATGGACCAGGAAACCTACGAACAGCTTCCGCTGAGCTCAGTGCAGTTAGGCAATGCAAAGCTTTTCCTTAAGGAGAATGTCGAGGTGAAGGTCCTCTACTACAAGGGAGAGCCCCTCAACGTGGAACTGCCGACCTTTGCTGAACTGGTCATTGCAAAGACCGATCCCGCAGGGTTCAAGGGTGATACCTCATCAGGGGGCGGAAAGCCCGCGACACTCGAGACCGGTGCGGTCGTAAGGGTGCCGTTCCATCTCAGTGAAGGAGACACGATCAAGGTCGATACCAGGACGTCTGAATATATAGAAAGGGTACGATAATGGAACTTGAGGATCTTAAAGAGATCATCGAACTTCTCAAGGAAACGGACATTACCGAACTTCAGGTCGAGAAGGACGGCACCAAGGTAAAGATCAAGCGCGAGAAATATCTGCAGTCTATAGAGATCCCTGCTCATCGGCCATCTGTTGTGACAACGCAGGAAACACAGGTGAGAGAGGTTGTAGCTGAAGAGCCGGAGCAGAGGCTGATCACCGTTACCTCCCCCATTGTCGGCACATTCTACCGTTCACCCTCACCTGAAGCACCGAGCTTTATCGAGATCGGCCAGAAGGTAAAAAAAGGACAGGTCCTCTGCCTCATCGAGGCCATGAAACTGATGAACGAGATCGAGTGCGAGGCTGACGGCACGGTTGTGAAAGCGCTCGTGGACAACGGACAGGCTGTCGAATACGGCGAACCGCTCTTCCTTGTAGAGCCTGCATGAAGCTTTTTAATAAGGTCCTCATTGCCAACCGCGGCGAAATAGCGGTCAGGGTTATCCGCGCCTGCAAGGAACTTGGCATCAGGACGGTAGCGATCTATTCGGATGCGGACAAAGAGTCGTTCCACGTAAAGCTCGCTGATGAATCTGTCTGCGTAGGCCCTGCAAGCACTGCCCAGAGCTACAATAATCTCCCCAGTATCCTCTCAGCAGCAGAGATTACCGATGCCGAGGCGATCCATCCCGGGTACGGCTTTCTCTCTGAGAACCCGCAGTTCGCAGAAGCTTGCCTCACTTCAGGCATCACCTTTATCGGTCCGACTGCAGAAACGATAAGGCTTGGCGGGGACAAGTCAAAAGCCCGGCAGACCATGAAGCGCAGAGGAGTGCCTGTGGTTCCGGGCAGCGAGGGCCCTCTCGTGACCGAGGAGTCAGCACTCAAGCTGGCCAAGAAGATCGGGTTCCCGGTGATCATCAAGGCGTCTGCCGGCGGCGGCGGACGCGGCATGAGGATTGTCAGGGAAGAGGCAGACCTGGAGAAACTCTTTTTTATGGCACAGAGAGAGGCGCTTACTGCATTCGGCAATGGCGAGCTCTATATGGAAAAATACATTACCGAGATGCGTCATGTAGAGGTTCAGATTATTGGTGACAGCAAGGGCAATATCCTTCACCTTGGCGAAAGAGATTGCTCTGTGCAGCGGCGGCATCAGAAGCTGATCGAGGAGTCGCCTTCACCGATCGCATCAGAGAAGTTCAGAAAAAAGATCGGCGAGTATGCAGTCAAGGCTGCCAGAGCTCTCAAATATCGGAATGCAGGGACCGTTGAATTTATTGTGGAGCCTGACGGCAACATCTATTTCATGGAGATAAATACGCGCCTTCAGGTCGAGCATCCTGTCACAGAATTTGTAACGGGCATAGACATTGTGAAGGAGCAGATCCGGGTAGCTGCAGGTTTTCCCCTGGAACAGAAGCAGCTGCAGGTGAAGTTCACCGGCCATGCCATCGAATGCAGGATCAATGCTGAGGACCCGGAGCGGTTCATACCCTGCCCTGGCAAGATCACTTTTATGGCAGTCCCGGGAGGACCGGGAGTGCGCGTGGACACTGCCATGTACAACGGCTGCACCGTATCCTCTCATTACGATTCTCTGGTAGCCAAGCTTATCGTGCATGGCCGTGACAGGGAAGAGGCCATGGCGAGGATGAAGCGTGCCCTGGATGAGTTCATCATCGAAGGCATCAAGACGACCATACCCTTCCATAAAAGGGTCCTGAACAATCCTGACTTTATTAAGGGTGAGTTCACTACCGGGCTGGTCGAGAAGATGAACACCCCTCCCCAAAATCCGAATAAGTGAGGGTAGGGCAGCATTGCATCTGCGCACATATCATTATGGTTCGGTCTTTCATGAGGACCTTTCATCCTGGCAATGAACGGGTTGCCAGTTTCTTCTGAGGGAGCAGGAAAAGCGGCCAAGATTCATTACGCGATAGCTGCATGTCTGTTCTTTTTTTTCCTTTCACTTTTTTTCTCCTTTACGGTCCCGGTCAGCGACCCTGATTTCTGGTGGCATATTGCCACAGGCAAATGGATGGCTGAACAGGGTTCTCTCATGCATCAGGATGCCTTTACGATTGCTGATACGGTTTCCGAGGATGGCTCGCGCAGTGCATTTATCCTGAAGCAATACTGGCTTGCCCAACTGATTTTTTTCTGGGTTTATGACTTCACCGGTTTCCCGGGGATTATCGTTCTGAGGGCTTTGATATTCGCGCTTCTTTTCTATCTGTTATTCCGGCTCATGAGAAAGGCTGGTGCAGGGCACCTGCTCTCCGTGGGCATGATCTATCTGTCGATCGTGGCTGTTGTCAACGAAACCCAGTACATCGGTGATAAACCGCAGATGTGGTCCAGCCTCTTTTCTGTTGCGGTCATTTTTCTGCTTTCGCATGTGCGTGACGGGAAGCGGCCGGCACTTATCCTGCTGCCAGTGGTCATGCTTGTCTGGTCAAACATGCATGGCGGCTTTATTCTCGGAGTCCTGATAATCGCCATATATCTCGTGACTGCCCTGATCTTCAGGTCCGGGAAAAAACAGGAGTATATCGCAGGTGCCGTTGCAATTCTGGCAAGCGCCTGTAACCCTAACGGATGGAGTGCATTCTCTGTTTTTCTGCCCTTGTTTCTGGGATCCAGTTCCCTGCAGCGCGGATATCAAACTGCAATTGTCGAAATGCAGTCGATTTTCCAGCATGCGCGAATTCAGGCAATCCCCCGCATGATGCCGCATCTTACTGCCCTGTTTGGGATATCCGTTATTTCAGCACTGCTCAATATCAGGGGATGGAGGAATATACGGAAGGAGCTTTTCCCCCTCTATCTTGTGGCCTGCATCATGGGCTTCATGGCAATACGTTTTATTATCTTTTTCGTGGCAGTAGCAGCGCTCTTCAGCGTGGTCAATCTGGTCAGCGTCAGACAGCGGATCATCGGGCGGTTCAACTTTTTTTCATCAGGCAGGGCCGCAATACTCTATCTTCTTCTCACCGCATCCTCCCTTATCGGCCTTGGCGTGCAGTTCTCTGTCGCCGGCAATGAGACGTCTTCCCTGCGGACAGGCACGGTGTATGACGGCACGCGTGAAGGCGTCACCAGTTTCATCAAACAGAACGCGATCAGGGGAAATATGTTCAATGATTATACTGATGGAGGGTACTATCTCTGGCGGCTCTACCCTGAGATAAAGGTCTTCATTGACGGCAGGGGTCTTTCTCTTGCCCGTTTTCAGCTGTTCAGGACAGCCATAGATAACCCTTTTGCTCCTGTGTCAGAGACAGGGCAGCAACGGTTCACCCCCTATTACAGGAAGATTCTTGACGAGGCCGGGGTGAACATTGTTGCCATTCCTGCCTGTGACAGTGTTTCCGGTACTCTTATCGGACTCGCTGCAGCGCTGCTGCAGGACAGTGACTGGACTGTTGTGTACGTGGATGCTTCCGCTGCCGTGTTTCTGAGGCGCACGCCGGATAACCTTCCGGTGATCAGCAGCAATCCGGTGCCCAAAACGCTTGTTTATGAATATATTATGGCAGCGGCTCAAGCTGCTTCGCAGTCGCCTCACGCCCGGATGATGCCGAACTGGCGCTATGCCATGGCCTATGCGTACAATGGTCTCGGAGACAAGGAAAGCGCACTGAGTTATCTCACCGACTATCTCAAGGCAGCACCCTATGACAGCCAGGCACGCATGATCAGGGAAGAGATCGAATATGAGATCAGGAGGAGCAGACAATAAGAAAATGTTCCTCTATCACGGCGGTATCTGCTTTATCACTGATCAAACCTGCGTAAGCCTTCCGCTCCTGGATATGGTGAAGCGTGTGCTTGATGGCGGCATAACGTTTGTTCAATACCGCGAAAAAAGGAGGAGCCGGAGGGAAATCCATGAGGAGGCAATCAGACTCAGGGACTTGACCCGCTCATATAATGCTGTCTTTATCATCAACGACCACGCTGATATCGCGCTTGCTGTCGATGCTGACGGTGTTCATCTGGGGCAGGATGACCTTCCCCTGAAAGAGGCGCGGAAGATCATGGGAAGGAAGATCGTGGGCATCTCAACCCACAACCTTGAACAGGCCGAAGAGGCGGAGGCAGGGGGTGCCGACTATATCGGCTTCGGCCCCATATTCCATACCACTACAAAGGACGCAGGAACACCGCAGGGTGTTGACATTCTTGGAATAATTAAACAAAATTGCAGTATTCCAGTTGTGGCTATCGGCGGCATTGGTATTGAGACTGCTGCTGATGTAATGCGTGCAGGAGCAGATGCTGTTGCTGTTGCGACGGCCATCTGCAAAGGTGATATAACACAAAACGCAAAACGATTTTGCGATTTAATGCAGAAAGATCCGGGAGGACAATGATGAAAAAAAGTTGCCTGTTGCTTCTGTGCCTTGGTATTGCGCTGGCCCTCATGGCAGGATGCCAGAAAAAATCAGACTCGATTAAAATCGGCGTTGCCGGTCCCATGACAGGTGATCAGTCGAAGATGGGGACTGATTTCAAGAACGGCGTTTCCCTTGCTGTTGAGGAATGGAACGCCAGGGGGGGCGTGTTGGGCAAGAAGATCGAACTGCTTATCGGCGACGACCAGCATGACCCGAAGCAGGCCGTGTCTGTTGCGAACAAGATCGTCAATGATGGTGCTGTCGGCATTATCGGCCACTTCAACTCAAGCTGCTCTATCCCTGCCTCTGATATTTACAACAGGGGAAGTCTGCCGATGATTTCGCCGGGTTCCACGAATCCGCAGTTCACGGAGAAAGGTTACAAAGGGGTTTTTAGAGTATGCGGAAGAGATGACCAGCAGGGTAAAGTAGGTGCGGATTTTACCAACAGTCAGCTGAAAGTTAAGAAGGTCGCAGTTCTCCATGACAAGACAACCTATGGCCAGGGGCTTGCCGATGAGTTCAAAAAAGCACTTGGTGATAAGGTTGAGATCGTCTTCTATGGCGGCATCATCCAGGGAGACAAGGACTTCAAGGGTGTGCTCACCACGATCAGAGAGAAGAAACCTGAACTCATATTTTTCGGCGGCATCTATCCGGAAATGGGCCTGCTTGTGAGGCAGTCGCGTGAGCTCGGCATGAAAACACCGTTTATGAGCGGCGACGGCTCCATTGATCCGAAATTCATAGAGATCGCAGGGGCGCAGGCAGCTGAAGGTACATACCTCACCTTCAGTCCCGACCCCAGGAACATTCCCTCAGCAAAGGACTTTATCAGCAAATACAACGCGAAGTTCGGTGAGCTCGGCCCCTACTCGATCTATGCCTATGACGCGGCCAATATCATGCTTTCTGCTATTAAGGAGGCTAATACGACAGACGGCACAACGATTATCGGAAAGCTTCATGCGTTGGAGTTTACCGGAGCAGTGGGCAAAATCAAGTTTGACGATAAGGGTGATGTTACGGCACCTCCCTACGTTGTCTGGACAACAAAGGACGGCAAATTCACGGAGCTCTGGAAACCATAACTATTCCCGCTCAATAAGAAGCACCGGAAGGGTGCAGGGTTTTCCCTGCACCCTTTTTATTAGAAAACGGTTCATATTTCAATAGACATGTTTACGGTGTTTAACGGTCAATATATACGCAATATGTTTAACCGCGTCGGGTTCATAGACGATGCGGTAGTTGCCAACTCTCAGGGAATATTCTCCCTTATGGTTTCCAACGTGGGGCTTGCCCTGAAAAGGATCTGAAGCAAGCGTTTCGAGCCTGGCAAAAAGCCGTGTACAAAGCTTTCTGTCGGCACTGAAGAGATATTCGAGATCGGACTCAGCCCCTTTTGCAAGCTCGATTCCATATTTCATCCGAGCTTGAGCCGTGCCTTGAAATCTTTGAGCGAAACGGTCAGCCCCTTCTTAATCTGCCGCTTTGCAAGAGCTATTGCATCTCTTTCTTCCCTATGGGAGAGGATATCGAGCGTCTCCATGAGCCCTTCAAACTCTTCGGCGCTCAGGATTACCGCCTTATCGACGCCGTTTCTGGTTACCGTGAACCGGTCAAACTTCTCGTCAACGTCTCTGATGATGACCGAAAGGCTTTTCTTTGCCTCTGCAAGAGGAATGGTCTTTGTCATGGCACTTCTCCTTATTTCCGTTATCCCGCACCTAAGGCGGAATCCAGCATAGGTTTTATTGACTACAATTATAGTCTATTTGAGATGCGAAGGGCAAAAAAGAAATGAGGGTTGATGGATGGGAGGATTTGACGACAGGGGATATACTACAGTTGTGCTTGCTGCGCACTCATCAGGGCGTGATATAGATTAACGCTCATAACTCGCAATCTTCTCTATCGCAATTCGTCAACTTGACCAGTATCCACTGGTTGGCTATGGTAAAATACAGAAATATTATATGAAGTGCCTTCGGAGGGGCGAGGATTTGGCAGATATCCATGGGAAACCTACTGTATTCATCAGCTACAGCCATAAGGATGAGGCGTGGAAAGACCGCTTCAAGCCTCACCTGAAGATGCTGGAACAGCTTGATCAACTCGTCATATGGGATGATCGCAAAATCGATGCAGGGGACACTTGGTACCCCGAGCTTAAAGAAGCAATGGATTCTGCGTCTGTTGCTGTCTGTTTAATTTCACCAGATTATCTCTCTTCTGACTTTTGCGTAAAGGAAGAGGTGCCTTATCTGCTTGAAAAAAGAGAAGAAGGTGCACTAAGCGTAATTCCTATTCTTATCAGACCTTGTTATTATAAAGCTGTTTCCTGGCTCAAGGCGATACAAATGTTGCCGGATGACGACAAGTCTGTTTCTGCAAATTACAAAGATGATTGGGACACTCCCTTTGAAAAAGCCGCCGAACTTATATTCAAGAAACTCTATCCTCCTATATTGAAGCAGGTCTCAACTGGATCGATTTCGGTTAGCCGGGCAGGAGTCTCGCCAGTAAGCCGTGGAATATCTCGAATTGGCATTGAACAAAAAATCACAGAGATCATCATTGGCCCAGCTGTAAAAGTCGATATCGACCGCCTTCCTGTCACTGGCGCGGAACTCTTTGGTCGGCAGAAGGAATTGGAATTGCTTGATAATGCATGGAATGAAGGCAAGCTCAATGCTGTCAGTTTCGTGGCGTGGGGCGGGGTCGGCAAGTCCACGTTAATCAACAAGTGGCTCGAAACCATGAAGGTGGACAATTACCGTGGCGCGCAACGGGTCTTTGGCTGGTCGTTTTACAGCCAGGGCACAAGCGAGAAGGCTACCTCGGCTGACCTGTTTATCAAAGATGCATTGGAATGGTTCGGTGATCAGAATCCGAATGAGGGTTCGCCTTGGGATAAAGGGCAGAGGCTTGCAGACCTCGTCAAGAAAGAGAAGACCTTGCTTATCCTCGACGGCATCGAACCGCTTCAGGCTGCACATGACTTTGAGAACGGCAAGATAAAGGACCCAGCCCTTTCCGTGCTCTTGGGCGAACTCTTCAAAGAAAACCCCGGACTTCTTATTATCACGACGCGCGAAGATATCCCTGAACTCAATGTAGATGGGGTGGCCGCAATCCAGAAAAATCTTGAACAGATATCTCCTGAAGCTGGCCGCGCTCTTTTTCGGACTGCCGGAGTGCGCGGAACCGACAAAGAGCTTGAAGATGCTTCAGTTGCATTAGGCAACCAAGCGCTGGCCCTGCGGCTTCTTGGCAGCTTTCTATATGGAGAAGAAGGGCATGCAATATCTCATGCTGCGAAGATTCCATTATGTGAAAATATCCCCCTAAACGAAGGCAGACATCCGCGCCGTGTTATTGCTGCATTTGAAAATCGTTTTGGCAATGGGCCGGAGGTTGAATTTCTGAGGATTTTAGGCCTGTTCGACAGACCTGCAGAAGAGGGCGCTATAAAGGCACTGCTAAGTGGTAAGACGATTTCAAATCTCACCAAAAATCTTAGGAAGTTGAGCAGTGAAGGGCAAAAAGACCTCCTCACTAATTTGCGTGACTTGAATCTCATTGCCAAGGCAAGCCGCCACGACGGAGGAAAGATAGATAGCCATCCATTGTTGAGGGAGCACTTTGGAGAGCAATTGAAAACAACTTATCCGAATGCGTGGAGAGAAGGAAACAGCAGGCTCTACGAATATTTTAAGACTCAGGCCCCTGAACTCCCTGAAACTATTGAGGAAATGATGCCGTTATTCTATGCGATTGCTCATGGTTGCGCTGCAGGGAAACATCAGGAAGTATATGATGAGATTCATCGGAAGAGAATACGAAGAGGTAATTATTTTATTGCAGATAGACTCGGGGCAATAGGCTATGACCTTGCTTGTCTTTCATATTTCTTTGACGTGTTGTGGCATACTCCGAGCGCAGCTCTTACCGGAGCGACCAAAGCCCTTCTATTAAATTTGGCAGGTGCTTATCTTTCTTCCATCGGCAGGCACCGAGAGGCAATAGAACCTCTTAATGCAGCGTTGGATTGGGCTATTGCGCAAAAAAAGTGGAATAATGCTGTTGCCGCTTCCACTAACATCCTGGAGTCGATTCTCTCACTGGGCGCGACGGAACGGGCAGTTGATCATGCAATAGAAGGCGTTTTGTTCGCAGACAAAAGCGAAAGTATCTTCGACAAAATAGTCAGTCGCTCCGCCTATGCCCATGCATTACATCAGACAGGCTGTCTCAGTGAAGCCGAACGAATCTTCATCGAAGCAGAGGAGATACAAAGGAAATATCAACCTGATTGTCCATATCTTTACGCTGGTCAGGGCTTTCACTTTTGCAGCCTTCTTCTTGAAAAGGGGAATTATGATGAAGTTTTGAAAAGAGCTGGAAAATCTTTAGAATTGACTTCTCAAGGCGATGCTCCAATAGTAAATATAGCTCTCGACAACCTCTCTCTTGGTCGTGGTTATCTTCACAAGGTTTTACACGAGAGGCTCCTTGATTACTCAGAAGCTGTAAGGAATCTGAACGGGGCCATAGAGGGTCTGCGCAAGGCGGGACAGCAATCGTATTTGGTGCTTGGCCTTCTCGCCCGCGCTGAATTGTACCGCATCACAAAGGCATTTTCTAAAGCCCGCCATGACCTCGATGAGGCCATGACTATCGCCACACGCGGCGGCATGGGGCTGCACAAGGCCGATTGCCATCTCGAATACGCCCGCCTTTATCTTGCTGAAGGCGATAAAGAAAAGGCGAAAGAACATCTCTCAATTGCAAAAAAGATGATCGGGGAGATGGGGTATCATCGGAGAGACAAGGATGTGAAGGAGATTGAAGAAATATTGAGTTTATGATACACAACAATGATAGACATGCATGTCGGCGGGCTTGATAAGTCTACTATCACAATAATTACTATTTATATGCTAATTGATATAACTTCTTTTACTTGCTCTACTGACTGGCTGAGTCAGGCCGTAAATTAATGGGGCAAGTTGGGTATGATTAATGTAAAGAGACTGTGAGGTAGGCATCAGGAGGCGTGATAGACAGATGACTGGAGAATCAAACAAAATGAATTATAAAAATGATGTTTTTCTGAGCTATTCTACCGACTATCCTTTCGGCGAATGGGTGAATGAGATGCTTTATCCCTTATTAGAAACTTATTTAAAAAACGCTTTATTTAGAGATGTGAAAATATTTATTGACAGACAGGGCATAAGCACCGGAGATAGTTGGCCAGCTAGATTAAAAAAAGAGTTGGCCCTATCAAGATGTCTAATTGCAGTTTGGTCACCATCATACTTTATATCAAATTGGTGCATGAATGAGTGTATAGTTATGCTCCATCGAGAGCAAGCACTCGGGCACAGAACTGTACAAAATCCTTCGGGACTGATTATTCCTATAAACATATTTGATGGTGAACATTTCCGAGAATTCACAGAAGTCATTCAGTGCGCTGATTTTAAGAAATACGCTAGAACAGGAGAAGGATTCAAGAAAACAGAGAGATTTGTGGAATTTCAAGATACGTTGTGCGATTTTGCATATGAAGTTGCTGCTGCAATAAAGAATTGCCCTGCATGGGATCCAGCATGGCTTGGGCCTAAGTGGCTTGATGAGCCAATACGTAATAAACAGCATGTAATTGAACGAATGACAGAAATAGGCAAGTCGTGCAAGTTGCCTGTGCTTGCATAAGGTGTTATGGGTCAGGTAATAACTTTTTACTCTTATAAAGGCGGCGTTGGCAGGACTATGGCGTTAGCGAATGTAGGCGTTCTTCTATCGCAATGGGGATATAAAGTACTTATGATTGATTGGGATTTGGAGGCTCCTGGATTGGAGTATTTTTACCAGGACTATTTAGACGTCGGGGAGATTGAAAAGCAACAAGGTATTATTGATTTACTTTATAGCTTAAAGCTCAAGAAAGAAAAAATAAGCTATCTTACCTGGGATCGTTGTATAGTTGAAATAAGCATTCCTGAAGTAAAAGGAATATTACACTTAATCACCGCTGGCGAGAAAACAAAAGATGATAATAGAGCTACATATTTTAAGAAAGTTCGGGAGATGGATTTCCATACTTTTTACGAAGAATACGATGGCGGCCGTGTTATAGAAGATTTACGCGAAGAGTGGAAGAGAGCATACGATTTTATCCTCATAGACAGCAGAACTGGAATAACAGACATCGCAGGGATAACAACTGTTCACCTGCCTGATGTTATAACATTGTTTTTAACCACTACCGAACAGAGCTTAAATGGATCAATTGATTTAATTGAAAAAGCGAAAGAAGCCCGTCAGAAGCTTCCCTTTGAGCGTCTCATGCTGGGCACCGTGCCAATCTTAAGTCGTTTTGATTTAACTAAGGAATTTGATATTGGGCAGGAATGGATAAGTCGCTTTGCCGCTGCTCTTTCGGATTTTTATGATGACTGGCTCCCCAAGAAAATAAAAAACCGAGATATTCTCGAACTTACAAAAATACCATATATTGCACGCTTCAGCTTTGGCGAGAGTTTGCCCGTGATTAAGCACGGCACAAGTGATCCACAAGGCATTGGATACTCATATGAAACACTTGCAGGTCTGCTTGCCAATAACTTGGAGCATATTGATGAATTAGTTGAGAATCGAAGCCTATTTATCAGAAATACATCTAAAATAATTAAAACAAGCGGAGCAACCAAGCCGACTATTTTTATTAGTTACAGCCACAAAGACGAAATATGGAAAGACCGTTTAATGGCACATCTTAATGTGCTCTATTCAACAAGTCAAATTGATATCTGGGATGACAGAAGAATTAGTAGTGGAGATGCGTGGTTTGATGAAATAAGAAATGCTATATCAGATGCATCCATAGGTATATGTTTAATTTCTGCTGATTATTTATCGTCAGATTTTATTATCAAAGAAGAAATACCCTATTTGTTTGAAAGACGCGTGAGTGATAATATGATGCTAATTCCCATCCTAATTCGACCTTGTCCTTGGAGGGCAGTTCCCTGGCTGAAGGATATTGAGATGCTGCCTGGTGACGGCAAATCAGTGTCTGCAGATTTCAGGGATGATTGGGATACGATATTCTCTAAGGTGGCTGAACTTATTCTTGCGAAAAACAAAACGTCTTTTCTGAAAACTATGGTCAAGCTGGAGCCTTCAGAATGGCCTCTTATTCCAGAAGATAATGTCTCCATCGATTATCTCCCAGTCACTGGCGCTGAGCTCTTTGGTCGACAGAAGGAAATGGAACTGCTTGATAAGGCATGGGATGAAGGAAAACTCAATGCTGTCAGTTTTGTGGCTTGGGGCGGGGTAGGCAAGTCTACGCTAATTAACAAATGGCTTGAATCCATGAAGGTCGACAACTTCCGGGGAGCCCAGAGGGTCTTCGGCTGGTCATTCTATAGCCAGGGAACGGGAGAAAAAGTCACCTCCGCAGACCTCTTTATCAAAGAGGGGTTGATGTGGTTCGGCGATCCTAATCCTGAAGAAGGCTCGCCGTGGGACAAGGGACAGCGTCTTGCAAGTCTTGTGAGAAGGGAAAGGACGCTTCTTATTCTTGACGGGCTTGAGTCCCTTCAATCGTCTCATGACTTTGGAAAAGGCAACATAAAGGACCAGAGTCTCTCTGTGCTCGTAAGCGAACTCTGTCGAGACAACTTCGGCTTACTCGTCATCACCACGAGAGAGGAAGTGGCAGAATTCAAGGAATACGGAGAGCGTGTCTTACAGATAAATCTTGAACATATTACTTCTGAGGCGGGGAGGGCTTTACTGAGGACTGCCGGCGTACGGGGCACCGATAGAGAGCTTGAGGCCGCATCCCTCTCTTTCGGTAATCATGCTCTTGCAATAAACCTTCTTGCCTCTTATGTTCGTGAAATGCCGGGTCATCACATATCGCATGGTAATGACTTTTCGCGTTTGGATTTACTTGAAAGAGAGGGTAAATTTAATAATGTCCTTACAGCATTTGCAAAAAAACTCGGGGATAGTCCGGAGATTGAAGTTCTCAAGCTTCTTGGGCTGTTCTACTATCCAGCCGATGAAAAGGCCATACGAGTATTAATAGGAGCACCAGTTATCATTGGGTTAACTGACCATCTCTGCGGTATAGATGAGGCAGCTTGGCAGAGGGTCATCAGAAATCTTCGCCAATTGAACCTTGTTGCCGAACAACACCCCTATGATCTCGGCATTATCGACTGCCACCCCATAATAAGAGAGCATTTTGGAGAGCAGTTGAAGACAGACTTTCCCGATGCATGGAGAGAAGCCAACCGCAGACTCTACGAATACTTCAACAATCAGCCACCTGAGTTGCCAGATACTCTGGAAGAGATGGCGCCGCTATTTAGGGCAGTGACGCACGGATGCGCTGCGGGAAGGCACCAGGAAACGATGGATGAGGTGTATTGGAAGAGGATTAGAAGAGGTAATGAAGCTTACACAACTCGGAAACTCGGGGCATTCGGCGCCGATCTTGCCTGTTTATCTAGTTTTTTTAAGGAACCATGGTGCGAGCCTGTTGAGGTGTTGTCTGCCGATTACAGGGCAGGTGTTTTAGCCATTGCTGGTTTCAATCTCAGCGCTCTAGGGAGGCTCAGGGAAGCTGCTGAGCCGATGCAGTCAGGCATGGCGATGAGTATTGCTCAAGCAGACTGGAACGGTGCGGCACAAGACGCCAACAACCTGAGCGAGCTGTTTCTTTCAATGGGCGAATTACACAAGGCAATCGAATTTGCAGAAAAGGGCATGGAATTTGCTGACAAGAGTGGCGATACCTTCTTGAGAATGATTACGCACACCACTCATGCTGGCGTATTGCATCAGGTCGGCAAAATTGAGGAAGCCGAGCATCTTTTCATAAAGGCAGCGGAGATGTGCAAACGGTGTCTGCCTGAGTATCCCTATCTGTATTCCGTGCATGGCTTTGCATACTGCGGTTTACTCCTTGAAAAGGGACATTACCATGAGGTATTAGAGAGGGTTGGGCAGACATTAGAAAGTTCTATTAGAAATAAGTGGCTTCTCAACATCGCTCTTGACAACCTTTCCCTCGGTCGCGGCCATATGCTCAAAGCATTGAAGGACGGCGACAAGGATTATTCAGAGTCTGAGAGGTATCTGAACGAGTCGGTGGAGGGTCTACGCAAAGCAGGGCAGCAACAGTATATGCCACTTGGCCTTATGGCTCGCGCCGAGTTGTACCGCATCAAAAAGGCATTCCTCAGAGCTAATTATGATCTCGATGAGGCAATGACCATCGCCACACGAGGCGGCATGAGACTCTACGAGGCTGACTGTCATCTCGAATATGTCCGCCTATGCCTCGCTGAAGGCGATAAAGAGAAGGCGAAAGACCATCTCTCAATCGCAAAAAGGATGATCGAGGGAATGGGATATCATAGAAGGGATAAAGATGTGAAAGAGATAGAGGTTCTTTTAGGGTGAGAAAGTTTATTGGAGAGAGGTGATTATTTATGTATCAACCAAAACCTATCGATACATCGGCAATTAAGCTGCCTGACTATCTGACCGAATTGGCCGAGAAACTTGCGGAGAACAACCATGACCTCTGGGCGCAGCAAAGAATATTTGAAGGCTGGACATACGGGCCAAACCGTGATGATGCAAAGAAAACACATCCCGATCTTGTGCCCTATGCAGAGCTGCCGGAATCTGAAAAGGAATATGACCGTATCACTGCGATGGAGACGCTTAAGACAATCATGGCGATGGGATTTAGGATAAAACGCTGAGAGCAAATAATGAATACTCATTCAAGAATTACTCAGTGGATTTTGGTTGCGGGGACCGGCAGTATTGAGCTTCCCTCTGCGGTTTATTGGACAAGCAAGGAGATCGGCAAAGCCATAGCGCAAAAGGGCTACGGCCTTATTGTTGGGGGATGGTCTGGGGTTGATTATGTAACTGCCGAAGCTTTCAGTATCGAACTTCAAAATACTCACACGCCTCTTTCAGACTACCTGATTCAAGTCGTTCCCGAAAACAATCACCCTCAATTTCGTGGTGGCCATGTTATTTATGTTAAGCAGGGAATCAAAGAATGGCTTGAAGGGATTAATTATGCTGATGCCGTTGTGTTACTTGGAGGCGAAGGGGGGACATATGAAACGTATATGTTTGCAGCACAGGAGCAGCGGCCGGTATTTTCTCTTGCCGCAACCGGTGGCGATGCACAATTGGCATTCATGGACATTATCTCAAAATGGAACTATCAGAATCTAAGCGGAATAGCTGAAGAGGAATATCGAAAGGTTTTACAGGGCAGTATTAAATCTGAACTTGATGGTATTGATGTTGTCAACTCGGCAATGAGCTTGATTGATGCTTATTTCAAAAAGCAGAGACAAAAGATTTTTATAAGTTATAGTCACAAAGATACGCATTGGTGTAACAAGTTAAAGACCATACTGGGAACGCTGGAGCATACGGAAGGACATGATGCTGTGTGGGCCGATACGGATATTGCACCGGGTGAACAGTGGTTAAAAATGATTGAGAACGCTCTTAAGTCTTCTGGATCCGCAATTCTACTTGTAACGCCTAATTTTCTCTCTTCCGAGTTCATAATGACACAAGAGATGCCGGCCATAATCAAGGCGGCAGATGTAGGTCAGATAAGAGTTTGTTGGATTTATCTCAGCTCTTGCGCATATGATCGAACTGAATTTGCAAAGTTTCAAGCTGCTCATGATATATCAAGACCAATAGACCAATTGAGCCCTGCAAAGCAGAATGAGATTTTGGTTGATATCGGGAAAGAAATTAAAGCCGCACATGAACAGTGCATTTAGGGACTTCAATGCATTAAAGTCAAGTTAAAGGGGGCAAGTAAGCATGAAGATCAAAACTCAGGGGATTCGTGATCCGTATTTCGGCGGGGGTGAGTTGGTCGGTGATCGTCTTGACGGCGTCAAGGTTAAACAAAAAGAGGCATTCCGCTTTGATGCTTTTCGTGCAGCAAAGGGAGATGTAAGTGAGATCGAGGTAGCTGAAGACGACGTCCTTGAACTTGTCTTTGAAGGCGACTTCAAGCTGTGGGTGACGGCAGAACAGTACCGGAAGGATTTCGGCCAGACCACTTCAAGAGGAGCTGGCGAAACCGATGTCATTGAGATACCTTCCCGTCTTCCCCTCGGCTCGCCGAGCAGGGGCATGGGTGAATGGATTCTCAAGGGCCTGAGGGTTCTCAATATTGATATAACCGGAGAGGTCGCCAGGGATATTGCGAAAACCTTCGAGAAGAAGCTTATTCCCAAGCCCGGTCTTTTCCGTTGTGCCAATCCCGACAGTCTTGAACTGCTTGAACCTGACACTATTGAGACCAACCGGCCTTTGCTCATTTTTATTCACGGCACCGCTTCGAACACAGAAGGAAGTTTTGGCGCGCTTTGGGGCGAAAACAAGATAATGCGTGATTACCTGCCAAGACATTCTACGTATAAGGATTCGATCTTTGCGTTCCAGCACTGTACGTTGACCCAATGCCCTATTCAAAACGCTATCGAACTTGTGCAGTCATTGCCTCAAGGAGCAAGGCTTCACCTGGTCACCCATTCACGGGGAGGCTTGATAGGAGAACTGCTCTGCAGAGGGGCGGTATCAAAAGGAGCTGACTGCTTTGATTCAACTGATATGGGACTTTTTTCCAAAAACGATTATACTGCTTCGCGCGATCTTCTGGAGAAGCTCAATGATGCACTGAAGGCAAAGTCAATTAAGGTTGAGCGGTATGTCAGGGTCGCCTGTCCTGCGCGGGGAACAACTCTTGCCTCCGGACGTCTCGACCTCTGGCTATCCATCATGGTCAACCTCGTGGGGATGGTTCCCGGCCTCAAAGGAAGCCCTGTATATGACTGTCTTGCTGATTTTCTCCTTGTAGTGGTCAAAGAGCGCACTGACCCTAAGACCTTACCGGGGCTTGAGGCGATGATGCCGGAGTCGCCTTTTATACACCTTGTAAACAGGCTTGGAGTCACTCTGGATTCAGACCTTACCGTAATTTCGGGTGATATAGAGGGTAGCGGTTTTTGGGATAGGGTAAAGCTCCTCATCCCTGACCTTTTCTATGGAGCGGACCACGATCTTGTAGTGAATACCGCTTCCATGTATGGTGGCTCAGCGCGCAAACAGGGTATCCGCTACTTCTTCGACCAGGGTCCTGAAGTCAATCATTTTCACTATTTCAGTAATAAGAATACAGCGGTTCTTGTAGTAAATGGCCTTCTCGGAAAAACTGGCGCAGGGGAAGGATTCGTGCTTCTCGAAGATAAGGTGTATGATGTGCGAGGAATTTCACTGCGGCGTGACAACAAACCGCGGCCTATAGTTTTTCTGGTTCCGGGAATTATGGGGACCCACCTTTCGGAAGGAGGAGATCGTATATGGATCGATCCTCTGGATATCGCAACAGGAGGTTTCGAAAGGCTCGGCATTGACGCAACAGATATACAACCCGAAGCCCTTGTCGGCAGTGCATATGCTGATCTTGCGGATTATCTGTCAAACTCTCACGAGGTCGTGACTTTCCCCTATGACTGGCGAAAGTCTATTGAAGGGGAAGCCATCAGACTCGGCAAGGAGATCGAGAAGAAGCTTGAGTATGCCGAGAAAAACTCCCTGCCGCTGAGCATAATCGCTCATTCCATGGGAGGGCTGGTGGCCCGTGCAATGATACTGAAATGCCCTCATGTGTGGAGAAGAATAGCGCAACACAGGGATGCTCGCTTGATCATGATCGGGACTCCTAACAACGGCTCTTTTGTTATTACCCGGCTGCTGGTCGGGCAGGAACGCGTTATCAAACTGTTGGGCACAATCGATATTCGTCATACAAAGGAGGATCTGCTGGAGATTATCTCCCTTTATCCCGGCGTGCTCGAAATGCTGCCGAACAAAGACGGATATGCATTTTTTAACAGGGATAAATGGGCCGAGCTCTTCGCCATTGATGGCGAAGGCTGGATCGCTCTGAAAGAAGACCGCATAGAAAAAGCATATCAGTTCAGGAAGGCACTGGACGACGGCCCCATTGATACAGATCGCATGTTTTATGTGGCAGGTCGTGCCTCTGAAACGCCAATCGATCTTGAAATTCACCGTGACGCGGATAAGGGAGAAAGACTTAGCTTTATTGTGACCACGAGGGGTGACGGACGAGTCCCATGGGCTACAGGCATCCCCCAGGGCGTCAAGACATGGTATATGGAAGCTGAACATGGTGATCTTTGTGCCTTTGAAGAAGGTTTTGCAGCAATCAAAGACATCCTGATTTTGGGAAACACCACGAAACTCCCTGCTACTCCTCCTGCAGTGGAACGCGGCGCTCTTGAGACCTTCGCGATTGCTTCTGATGTCGTTGATGTTTTCCCTGATCAAAGCGATCTTGCTGATGCAGCACTTGGAACGCGGCGCAGGAAATCTTCAAAAATGAAGCCAGGACTGGTGAAGATCTGTCTTTCTCATGGCGATCTCGGCTATGCCCGGCATATGGTAGTAGTTGGGCATTACGAAGGCGATTCGATAGTAAGCGCGGAGGCGTATCTCAACGGTGTACTCGGTGGCGAGCTAAAAAGAAGTCTCAGTCTCGGCATTTATCCGGGAGCGCTTGATACATCGAAGGTTTTTTTCAATCCGCAGAAGAGCGGGAAACCGATGGGCGCTGTTATTGTCGGACTCGGCAATGTTGGAGAACTCACTTCCGGCAGTTTGACGCAGACGCTTATTAAGGCACTGCTCAACTACGCAAACGAGATAGTCAAGAGCCCTGATGTGCATGATGAGTGCTCAAACGAAGTAGCGAAGTCTGCTGCAGTGAGCGTGCTGCTGATCGGCACAGGGGCGGCTGGGATTATGGTGGAAGATTCGGTCCTGTCGATTCTCAAGGCTGTTCTGGAGGCGAACAACCTTCTGATAAAGAATGGGTTTAAGGACAAGGTGCGCATCGCCGAGGTGGAGCTTGTCGAACTGATGCAGGACCGTGCTATCGAGGCTGGCCATGCGTTGCATCGCATATCTGAAAATGCCTTGTTTCGGGAGGCCTTCGATATTATACCGATCATAAAGAAGAAGCCGGGGGCACGGTCCAGAATAGTGTATCAGGAGAAGCCGGGCTGGTGGCAACGCCTCCAGATTACGTCTGAAAAGGATGGCTCTCTGAAATTCTCAGCAATTACTGGAAAAGCGAGGGCTGAGGTTTCGACGCTATCGACACAACGGGCACTCGTGGACAAGTTCATTCAGCAGTCAACAGGAACGACTTCCCTGAACCGTGAGGTCGGAAGGACCCTGTTCGAGATGCTGGTTCCCAACCGTCTGAAGGAGCAGTCCCGCGACCAGCAGAATCTAATAGTCGTTCTCGACAAGCAATCCGCACACTATCCATGGGAGCTGCTTGAAGACCGCTGGATTGATGGGAACAAGCCCCTTGCTGCGCAGCACGGTTATCTTCGTCGGCTCGAAACGGATATCTTCAGGGAAAAGCCTGCAATGGTTTCCAGGAAGACAGCCCTTGTCGTAGGAAACCCGAAGACAAATTTTACTAATCTCCCTGGCGCGCAAATTGAAGCTCAAAAGGTCAGCGAAATATTAAGGGCAAACGATTACACGAGTACAGATAAGATATTTACAGAGGCAGACTCAATCGTCCTTGCGCTTCACGCTGATGCTTACCGCATTATCCACCTGGCAGGTCACGGCGTCTTCGAATATGTTTCTCCCAAGGGCCGCACGGTCTGCAACTGCTGTGGCCAGACAAATGAATCAGATGAGAAATTCACCGGTATGGTCATCGGAGAGGATCTTTTTCTGACGCCGGCTGATGTGCATCAACTGCGAAAGGTACCGGAGTTGGTCTTTATCAACTGCTGCCATCTCGGGTTTGAGCCCGGCAAGGAACCTGATCCCGCTGAACGTCTTGAGCGGCACAAACTGGCGGCGAACCTTGCGACTGAGTTCATACGTATGGGTGTCAGGGCAGTCATAGCAGCAGGATGGGCTGTTGACGATGCAGCTGCAAGCACCTTTGCCCAGGTGTTCTATCAGTATTTTCTCATTGGAACGCCTTTAGGCAAGGCAGTGCTTCAGGCAAGAAAAGAGACCTACGATCAATATCCTTCCGTTAATACCTGGGGTGCATATCAGTGTTATGGCGATCCGGATTTCATTCTTTCAGCAGCTTTGGATACCGGATCGACGGACAAAGATAAAGATCCTTTTGTCTCTCCGGACGAGGTGGTCTCTGCACTAGATAGTTTTGCAGTAGAGGCCGCTTCTGCTTTCTTTGGCAGCCCTGATGCTTTATCGCATAGACGCCTTAAGGAGATTGAAGAGAAAATCAGGGATGAAAAAGCTTTTGAGAGCCCTGCGGTCTATGCAGCATTTGGCAGGGCCTATGGAGAAATCCGGGATTATCAGGAGGCTGTGCGATATTACAGAAAGGCGCTTGAGGGTGAAAAAGCTGAAATTCCACTGAAAGTTGTTGAACAGTGTGCAAACCTTTTATGCAGGATGGCGGTAGAAGAATGGCGAAAAGATCCGAAGACATTCGGGACCAAGACAGTGGAGGAGATTGAACAGGCACTGACAATGCTCAAAGGCCTTTTGTCCTTCGCTCATACATCGGAGCGTCTCAGCCTTGTCGGAGGGGCGTATAAACGTATGGCATTGGTGTCAGGTGGTGAAGAGCGAAAAAAAGCGCTCAGGATGATGGCGGATTATTACGGTGCTGCCAATGAAAATGAGAAGGCGAGAGAACGGCTTGATCCGTATCCGCTTCTGAATTGGCTGATCGCGAGGATCTTGCTTGAGTGGAGCGGGAAGGCCAAAAAGAGTGATAAGGATACCGAGATCGGCGAGCTGATAAAGGAGGCGGAACGAGAGATGCATCTCAGAGAGGCAAAGTCTCCCGATTTCTGGAATAGCATTACCCTTGCGGATTGCGGATTGGTAAGAGGGCTCTTAGGGAAGAACCTTGGCGACGACAAATCAAAAAAGATGATTATTGAAGAGTATCAGGGGGCACGGAAGAGGGGCGCTACGCCCCGGGAGTTCGGCTCGGTGCTCGAACATCTCGAATTCCTTATCGAGATGGTGGAATCATATGCAGGCAAAGACGCCGACAAGAGAAAAACCGCAGAGGCATTGAAAGAGATTTACTCAAAACTCTCGGCGGAGGAGAGGAAATAATCAGTGGGCAACAAGCCGACAGTCTTCATCAGCTACAGCCATAAGGATGAAAAGTGGAAGGACGTTTTCCTTCCTCATCTGAAGACGCTGGAGCAGGAGGGTCTCGTTACTATATGGGATGATCGTAAGATAGATACTGGTGCCGATTGGTATCCTGAGATCAGGACTGCCATGGAAGATGCGGATGCAGCGGTTTGTTTGATTTCCAAGCACTATCTCTCATCGGATTTCATCAACAAGGAAGAAGTCCCTTATCTTCTCGAAAAGAGACGTAATGAAGGCATGCTTCTGGTGCCGATCCTGCTCGCTCCGTGTCCATGGACGGTGACGTCGTGGCTGAAAACGATTCAGATGTTTCCGAGAAACGGGAAATGCATTGGCGAACTCCCTGGCGAAATGGCAGTTGACACAGCCTTCACGGAAATCGCGCTTGAAATCTCAGATCAACTCGGGCGGCAACAAGCCAACGTAACTGTTGATTTAGCTGCAGCCGTATCTATAAAACTGGAAGCGGAGATTATAAAGGCTGGCATCCTTATCGATATTGACCGCCTTCCCGTCACTGGTATGGAACTCTTCGGCAGGCAGAAGGAAATGGAATTGCTTGATAAGGCGTGGGATGAAGGCAAACTCAATGCTGTCAGTTTCGTGGCTTGGGGCGGGGTGGGAAAATCCACGCTGATCAACAAATGGCTTGAATCCATGAAGGAGGACAATTACCGTGGAGCGCAGAGAGTCTTTGGCTGGTCCTTCTATAGCCAGGGCACAAGCGAGAAGGCCACCTCGGCAGACCTGTTTATAAAAGAAGCGCTGCAATGGTTCGGGGATCATGATCCGAAAGACGGCTCGCCTTGGGACAAAGGACAAAGGCTTGCAGATCTTATCCGAAAGGAAAAGACCCTGCTAATCCTCGATGGGCTCGAATCACTTCAGGCAGAGCATGACTTTGAGAAAGGCAAGATAAAAGACCCTGCGCTTTCCGTACTTCTGAGCGAACTTGTCAAAGAAAACTCCGGATTACTTGTCATCACAACACGTGAAGATATCCCTGAACTCAATGAAGCTGGTACGACCGTAATACAGAAAAACCTTGAGCAGATATCTCCTGAAGCTGGCCGTGCGCTCCTCCGCACTGCCGGGGTACGCGGAACCGACAAAGAGCTTGAAGATGCGTCAATTACCTTTGGCAATCAGGCTCTTGCCCTTCGGCTTCTTGGCAGTTATTTATATGGAGAAGAAGGGCACCTGATCTCTCACGCTGTAAAGATTTCAGCACGTGAAGATATTCCCTTAGACAAGGGCAGACATCCGCGCCGCGTTATTGTTGCATTTGAAGAGCGTTTTGGTGAAGGGCCGGAGGTTGAGTTTCTGAGGATATTAGGCCTCTTCGACAGACCCGCAGAAGAGGGTGCTATTGAGGCCCTGCTGAGAGGGAAGACGATTTCAAAGCTCACCAAGAGTATCAGGAAGCTGGACAGGGCAGGACAAAGAGATCTGCTTACTAAATTGAGGAAGCTGAAACTCATTGCCGATGCAAGCCACCACGACAGAGGAAAGATTGATAGTCATCCATTAGTGAGGGAGCACTTCGGTGCGCAATTGAAGACGACTTATCTGAATGCTTGGAGAGAGGGAAACAGCAGGCTATACGAATATTTCAAAGCAGTGGCACCTGAATTGCCGAATACTATCGAGGAGATGGCTCCGTTATTCTTTGCCGTTGCTCATGGCTGCGCTGGTGGCAAGCTTAAGGAGGCATATGATGAGGTATACCTGCCGAGGATCAGAAGAAGAAATGAAGCTTTCAGCATATTTAGACTTGGAGCTATCGGTTCTGACCTTTTTTGCCTCTCCCATTTTTTTGAGATGCCGTGGCACAAACCTGTTATTGGTCTTGCTGGGTTGGCTAAGGGATTTGTCCTAAATGAGGCAGGTTATAATCTTCGCGCTCTGGGAAGAATGACAGAGGCGGCTGAACCGATGCAGGCAGGCATGGAGATGGCCATTGCGCAACAAAACTGGATAAATGCTGCAATAGCTGCTGGCAATCTCAGCGAACTGTTTCTTACAATCGGCCAAGTGAGTAAGGCCGTGGAGTATGCGGAAAAAGGCAGAGGATACGCGGATAAGAGCGCAGACGCCTTTCAAGAGACGTGCAATCGCATTCCTCATGCTGATGCATTGCATCAGGCAGGCCATTTTGATGAGGCTGAAAGGCTTTTTAGCGAGGCTGAGGAGATGCAAAAGAGACGTCAGCCGAAGCAGCCCTGTCTCTATTCTCTCGCGGGCTTTCTATACTGTGACCTCCTCCTTGGAAAAGGGGATTATCATGAGGTTTTAGAGAGGGCCAAAAAGATCTTTGAGTGGCGTTTGCCATCAGATCAACTTCTTACCATTGCCCTTGAATACCTCTTCCTTGGCCGTGGTCATCTGCTCAAAGAGTTGCAGGACGGCGGCAAGGATTATGCAGATGCTGAGAAATATCTGAACGGGGCGGTGGAGGGCCTACGCAAGGCAGAACAGCAACAGTATATGCCTCTTGGCCTTCTCGCCCGCGCCGAATTGTACCGCATAAAGAGAGACTTCATCAAAACCCGCCATGATCTTGACGAGGCCATGACCATCGCTATACGTTGCGGTATGAGGCTCTACGAGGCTGATTGTCATCTCGAATACGCCCGCCTTTATCTTGCTGAAGGCGATAAAGAAAAAGCGAAGGAACATCTCTCAACTGCAAAAACGATGATTGACGAGATGGAGTATCATCGGCGGGATAAGGATGTGAAAGAGATAGAAGAGTTGCTGGTAGCGGCGTAATGCTGCCGAAATGTTATGCAAACAGTCTGCATGAGGCCTAAAGCCCATGATGCGTCTAAGACAACATTACGAGTATTGTCGCTGTTAACGGGGATGATTTTCAGCTTCAGTTCGAGTTTGGATAGTATTCAGGAAGTATTAGACTTGTAAAGTCTCTTTAAAATGACTATATTAGTCATATGAGCTGAGACAGGGAGGTAAGAGGATGAAGACTGCGGCAGTATCTAAATTAAAAACATCGCTCAGCGAATACTTGCTGAAGGTGAAAGCCGGGGAGGAGGTCATTGTTACCGACAGGGGGAAAGCGATTGCACGGATTGTTCCCATTAAAAGAGATGAAACCGTGATTCCACCGAATCTTCTGACCTTGGAAAAAGCCGGGCTCGTTCGAATCGGCAAAGGCAAGCTGCCAAAAGATTTCTGGAATATGCCGAGGCCTAAGGACAGGAAAGGGCTTGCACTTTCTCACCTCTTAAAAGAGCGTGAGGAGGGCAGGTGAAGTTCTGGGATGCCTCTGCTGTTATTCCCTTATGTCTGGCTGAACCTCTAACGAAGCTCCTTCAGGCTATTGCCAGTGACGATGAAGCCATGGTTGTCTGGTGGGGAAGTCTCGTGGAATGCCACTCTGCGTTTGCAAGACTGCATCGTGACGGCTATTTGAGGGCCTCTGAGGAAGAACAGGTCCGTGACATTCTCTCCCTGCTTGCCGACGCGTGGACAGAGATGGAGCCGAGCGAGGATATCAGGGATACAGCACTGCGTCTTCTACGGGGCCATCCATTGAGGGCCGCTGATTCATTGCAGTTAGCTTCCGCTATTGTCTGGGCGGATAAGAAGCCGAAGGGGCATCATTTTGTTTGCTGTGATAATCGGCTGAGAGAGGCAGCGAAAAAAGAAGGTTTTTCAGTTTTGCCCAAGGCGCTATAGGCCCGTCTGACGGCGACTTTCTTCGCACTTTACGCGGCTATTCGACAGATGGTGCATAGTCTGGTATAGTGAAAAAAAGAAGAAAGAGAGGCACGAATATGAAAATAGGCATTATCGGGTCAGGGAATATGGGAAGAGGTCTTGGAAGGATCTGGGCAGCAAAGGGACATGAGGTCGTCTTCAGTTATTCGCGGAGCACAGAAAAACTTGCAGGCCTTGCGGCATCTCTGCCGAATGCAAAGGCCGGTACGCCTGCAGAAGCAGCTCAGGCTGAGGTAGTCCTGCTTTCGGTACGCTGGCCAGACGTGCCTGACGCCCTTAAACAGGCAGGTCCTTTGAACAACAGGATCGTCATAGATTGCACGAACCCGCTTAAACCTGATCTGAGCGGGCTTGAGCTGGGCTTTACCAGCTCTGCTGCCGAGGAGATTGTCAGGATGGCTCCCGGAGCAAAGGTTGTCAAGGCATTTAACACGGCCTTTGCGCAGGTGTATGAGGAGAAATCACGGCTCTTCGGTTCCCGCAGGGCAAGCATGCTTTACTGCGGTGACGATGCTGAGGCAAAGTCTGCTGCGGCAAAGCTGATCACGGATGTCGGATTCGATCCGGTCGATTGCGGACCTCTCACCTCTGCCCGCCTGCTTGAGCCTGTTGCCATGCTGGTAATAACGCTCGGCTATGGCATGAAGATGGGCACG
>JACRHC010000054.1 GCA_016217675.1 Nitrospirota bacterium | reverse complement strand
TGAACCACTTTACTGTTCCATTAGCCATTTGTTATACCTCCTTTTTTTAAACTCAAATCTCAGAAGGTCGCAGCAAAAAAAAAGCCACAAAGTCAAAAAGTCTTTGTGGTTTAATAAACGGCAAAAACTTCAGAAATTCTATTTGTAAGAATAACACATGTACGTGCAGTAAGTAAAGGACAAAATGAAAAGATCCGTCAGGTGAGACTCTGCTTCCGTTATAATACACGCAAAAGATCTGTTTGAGGTGAAATGTGGCATTGGTGAGTTTACAGGATGTGAGGATCGCCTTCGGCGGTCCGGAGCTGATAAATGGCGTTACCCTGCAGATTGAGCGCAGGGAGCGCGTCTGCCTGGTCGGCAGAAACGGTGCAGGTAAATCTACACTGCTGAAAATAATCGGCAGGGAGATCACCCCTGACAGCGGTGAGGTCATTTATGAACAGGGAGTGCGGATAACGGTGCTTGACCAGGAAGTTCCTCAGCATCTGTCAGGCACCGTTTTCGATGTTGTCTCGGATGGTCTCGGAAGTCTGGTCGGTCTTTTCTCAGAATACCATACGGTGAGCAGTCGACTCAGTCTCGCCGGTGATACCTCAGACTTGATGGCCGAACTCGAACGTATACAGCATCAGATAGAGGCCGCAGGCGGCTGGCAGATGCAGCAGCGGGTGGAGACGGTGCTTTCGCGTCTCGGCCTGGACCCTGATGCTTCAGTAGCCGATCTTTCCGGCGGATATAAAAGAAAGGTACTTCTTGCACGGGCACTGGTGAATGAGCCTGATCTGCTGCTGCTCGATGAACCGACCAACCATCTTGATATCGAATCGATCAGCTGGCTCGAGGAGTTCCTTCTTGGGTTCAATGGCGCCATACTTTTCATTACTCATGACCGCAGGTTTCTTCAGACCCTGGCAACACGCATCGTCGAATTGGACAGAGGACGACTGACAGACTGGCCTGGCGATTACAATACCTATGTAGCAAGAAGACAGGCAGAACTGGATGCCGAAGCCACGCATAGCGCGCTCTTCGACAAAAAGCTCAGTCAGGAGGAAGCCTGGATACGGCAGGGGATCAGGGCACGCCGCACGCGCAATGAAGGACGTGTGAGGGCATTAAAGGAACTGCGAAGACAGCGGCTTGCCCGGCGTGAACTGACCGGCAGTGCCAGCATGAAACTGAACGAGGCAGAGCGGTCCGGCAGACAGGTCATTGTGGCAAAAAAGATCAATCATGCCTATGAAGGCAAAACACTGATCCGCGATTTTTCGACAACGATCATGCGGGGAGATAAGATCGGGATCATCGGCCCAAACGGCTCGGGCAAAACCACCCTTCTCAAGGTCCTGCTCGGCTCATTAGATCCTCTTGGCGGGTCCGTGCGCATGGGAACCAATCTTCAGATCGCCTATTTTGATCAGCACCGTGTTCAACTCGATGATGAAAAATCGGTCATTGAGAATGTTGGAGACGGGTTCGAGCATGTGACGGTCAACGGAAGATCTCGCCACATTATAGGATATCTTGAAGATTTCCTTTTTCCCTCAGAGCGTGCGCACTCGCCGGTCAAAGTGCTTTCGGGCGGCGAGCGAAACCGCGCTCTCCTGGCAAAGCTCTTTACCAAGCCTTCAAATCTGCTCGTTATGGACGAGCCGACCAACGATCTTGATATGGACACGCTGGACCTTCTTGAGGAGATGCTGGTGGAATATGAAGGAACAGTCCTCATCGTGAGCCATGACCGGGAATTTCTGAATAATGTCGTGACCAGCACCATCGTCTTTGAAGGCAATGGCAATGTAGCAGAATATGTGGGCGGATATGATGACTGGCTGCGCCAGCGCAAACCGGCATTATCGGCGGGTACAGCCCAGACAACTAAGCAGGAAAAGAAGAGCGGAGCAGAAAAGCCGCGGACCCGAATGGAGCGCCAGCGTACCCTCACCTTTAAGGAGAAGAAAGATCTTGAGGAATTGCCGGGCAGGATAGAAACTCTGGAAGCGGAACGCGATACGCTGTACGAGTCGCTTGCTGATCCTGACTTCTATCGGCAGGATGGGAGCAAGATACCAGCAGCCAAAGCCAGGATAGAGGAACTTGAAAAAGATATCGCCGCAGCGTATGAGCAATGGGATCTTTTAGAGACGATCCGGAAGGCATCAGCATAAAAACAGGGAATAGTGTCATGGAGAAATGGAAAGACAATCTCTCCTTCGTGCTTGTCGAGACGATGGAGAACGGAAATATCGGCGCCTCTGCACGAGCGCTGAAAAATCTCGGATTTTCACGGCTTGAACTCATCAAGCCGGGAAAATTCCCTTCCGAAGAAGCCGGATGGTTTGCCCACGGTGCAGAAGATATCCTCGATCGCACCATGGTTTATTCTGAACTGACGGCTGCCTTAAACGGAAAATCCGTGGTCATCGGTACAACGCAGAGACCCGGCAAAAAACGCGGTCTGGTCTATCCTGTTCGCGAGGCAGTGAAAAGGATCAGAAGTCTGTCGAAACATAACCGTATTGCCCTGCTCTTCGGCAGAGAGGACAGGGGACTTACCAATGAGGAGACCTCTGTATGTTCCTTCATGATAAGGATTCCGGCTTCTCCCGCACATCCTTCCTTTAATCTCGCCCAGGCAGTACTCCTCATTGCCTATGAACTCTCTTATGGAGATCACTCAGTAGCGCCCTTGCCTGCCGTCATCGGCAACGAAGAGTTCAACGGTCTTTTTGAGAGGCTCAGAAAGATCATGAAAATGGCTGGATATAAAGCCAAAGGCATCAGGCACAATGAGGAAGATATTATGACTCACCTTAAGCGCCTGATTGCCAGAACAGGGATTACCGAACGGGAGGCACACATGCTCCATGGCATCATCTCGCAGATTGAAGAGAGTCTCGTGAAGGACAGCCGCAGGTAAAGAGAAGTAGTGGGAAGTTTTTTCTTTTTTTGTCTACCAGTCGTCATAGTCAGTCAAATCAATGTTCTTCCCTGATCTAAGGTGAGTCACTATTTGAACCATACCTAATCCGGTCGGTGTAAATTCAAATGTATAACCGAACTCGTCATCAGTCAAATTCTTTGAAACCTTCCAGGCATTGAACCGCTTCATATCATCTCCCGATACTGCAAACATGACCATCATAGGTTGGTTGGCATTCCCAGCGTTATCAGTATAGTCATTTTTGATTGTCAGTTTTTTTCTTGAAAGCACGTCAATAATCTTCACCGAGTCCAAACTCTCATTATTACTAAAAATATACCGTTGGGCACCTCCGGAGACACCCTTATAGGGCTCTTCCCTGCCACTGGTCCGCGCATGCCGCTTTATCATAGTCAACACATGTTCATTCAGTTTTGTCTTGTAATATTTGCCTAACAGGCCAGTTTCTGTTTGATAACGGTAATTTGCAGATTCGACTGTTGATAGCCACTTTTGGATTTCTTTAACAGCGTCCTCGGAAACTTTAAATAATAGCCGACGTGGCGATTTTGTTTTTTCAATTGCGACCTTCATTTTCCCTCCGGTTGATTCATGGAGGATTTCGGGTAGCCACCGATATCAAACCACCTTTTCACTTCATCTATTTCCTGCGGCGAAAGGACAGTCTCAATCTGCTTAAACTTAGGGCTTAACATATGCAAGCAAAACCTTTCTTCGTACAAATACATTCCACCTGTCATAAGATAGATGGAGCCTGCCTTGAAATCGTCCGGATTTGGAGAACGCATTTTATCAGCATCAGTAAAAAATGAAGCCTCTATAGGGACAGGCTCGTAACCCATGAGACATCTGCCGCATACGTCAAATTGGATGTCTTTACCCATGACCAGATCATCAACCATCCACGCAGTCGCTTCATGGACAATCACTTCATCGATTTTCACAACCAATGTATTTTCTGCAGATTGAAGCCGATCCAGAAACTTGCTGCGATCAGTCTGGGTGGCATTGAGCCTGAGCCCTTGCAGCAAATCAGGAGTAATCCCTGCACCTACGATGCCCTTCAAAAATACCCGGCGATCAATCATTTATAAACCCCTCCTGGTAAATTGCCGATCAAAAAAACCCCATAGCGATATAGTCTTTTTCATCACGAGGGAAGTGGTCCTTCTCAGTCCAGCCTTCCTCTTTAAGGTCAGAAATTATGTGCGATCTTGCTGCCTGGCCTGCCTCTTCGCCAAAGATTTCGATTACCTGTTTGATCCCGGCCTCGTGATGGCGCTTATGCCTGTGCCTGAACCCGTAATCTTTACTGCCGGCAAACTCGTCAAGCCACCGGTGGACATCCGCGAAAGGCCTTCCAAGAAGTGCGATAGACTCAGCGCAATGTTTTTCAAATGATGACATGCCTATGCCTCACGGCTATCATTCTTTGATGCAGCCTGGTGGCAGCGAATGTGAGCTTTGAAGATCATGACAGTCCGCCCCTATCTGTTGTATAGCTGAACCGCTGCCAGTCCTTCGGAAAAACTTCCCGCAATCTTGAACTGGGCAGGAATTGCTATTTTGCCGCTTCTGTCAATATAGCCGTATTTTTCGTCTATTATTACGCACGACAGCCCATCAGAAAATGGGGCCGGTTCCCTCTCACAATTAGGCATTTCTATAACTCTGCCGGTTTTATCTATTAGAATCAGCTTGTCACCAGTATCAGCCGTTGTGCGTCCTTCAGAAAAAGAGACTGCATATTCAAATTCAGGTTGAACTACTATCTTCCCGGACTTATCAATGAACCCGCACTTCCCATACTTGGTAAAGAACAATGCAAGCCCCTCTCTGAAACCGGAACAGGAGTCGCACTCAACAGAAAGAACATCTTTACCTTCCCGGTCAATAAAGCATGATTTATCGCCGACACTGACAGATGCCAGCCCCTCGGAGAAATTCCCTGCAACATCAAATTGCGGGGCAACAACGAAACTGCCGGATTTATCAATATATCCGTATTTCTCGCCTGCCATGACCGCAGCCAGACCCTCAGAGAAGTCATCCGCCTCATCGTATATAGGCTTTATCGCCTGGTTCCCCTTACGGTCCAGATAGCCACACTTGCCCTTTATGCAGATCGATGCGAGCCCCTCGGAAAAATTTCCGCCCTTTTCCCCTTCAGGCCTAAATACAATTTCACCCTTTCGATCAATAAAGGCCACTTTCTCTCCAATCATTGCAGCCGCAAGCCCCTCGGAAAAATAGTATTTATCGTCAGAGAGGGGACTGATAACCATATTCCCTGCTTTATCAATCGAGCCCCACAGGGAGCCGATTTTCACAGAGGCGAGTCCCTCCTGAAACCCTGAAGCACTATCGAACTGCGGTTTGATCGCAATATTCCCGGATGGGTCAATATAACCGTATTTGTATCCTGACAGGTTTGGTTCTGCCATAGCGTTTTTTCCGGATATTGAGTCCAGCAACAGACCTGCCTGGCCAAATATGATCCCAGCACCTAATGTCTTCTTGAGAAAGTTTCGTCTTGATAGCATGTCACGTCCTCCTTATGAAATTTATTTTGTCGTCCTGAGCCGCTTATAAACTATTCCTCATCATCTTCACATGCTTCCTGAACCATCACGGTGAGGCAACAGCGGCCTGCATCTGCATAGTAGTCACACAGCATAATCTCGTCCCTTCCAAAGTCAAAGTAAAAATCATTCTCTACCCCTTTGAAAAAATCTGCTGCCGCCTTTTTTGTCCATTTGTTCTTCCCTGGCAGGGTAACGTTCATCAGATAGAAGTTGAGCATGCTGTGGATATCAACAAGGTCAACATCCTGCAGTATATCTACATAGACAAAAATATCATCCGGATAGCCTCCTGTGAAAGAGATCTTCATCCTCTCATCTTCGCTATCTGGCGTCTGCATATCGAGGAACTCGCTGATACGGGTAAGAGTCTCTTCAATTTTTCCGTCAAGCGCCATGTAACCGACATATTCCACGATGAAATTTATCTGCTCTTTCAGGTTAGGCGCTCCCTTCATCTCCTTGCGATATTGCCTGGCCCATGCCT
Organism: Nitrospirota bacterium; assembly: GCA_016217675.1. Classification (GTDB taxonomy): domain Bacteria; phylum Nitrospirota; class Thermodesulfovibrionia; order Thermodesulfovibrionales; family UBA6898; genus UBA6898. The sequence continues at coordinate 1,243 of JACRHC010000054.1, read as the reverse complement.
TGAGAGTCTTATTCAGTTCAGCCTGAAAGTGATCATCAGCACCCCTTACTTTATGCGCATCTAAAACAGCAGCCAATTTATCGAATTCCGTCTGAGAGCTATCTTGAGCAGTCTCTTTTTTAGCAGCCTTTGCCATGATATACCCTCCAATCAGTCAGCTGAACTGATAATAGTATGCCAAACGCCGGTGACAGCAGGATGTCAGCGGAATTTCAGGGGGAATCTGTTATTTAGAGCTTGTGGGGAAGGAGCTTAAAAGGTTTGTTCTTCTTTGAGCGGTAGATCCTGAAGTCTTTATGGTCAAGGGTAAAAATAGTCATTATATCTTCGGCATTGGCCAGCGCCACAAGAGAGGCATCAGCAAAGTCCATCGGCAGGTCATGGTACTTTGCCATAAGCTCACGGCATGCCTTGAGCATCCCTGAGTCGAGATCGCGCAGGTGCACGCCACCGACAGTGATAAATTGCAACAGGTCGTCCTGAATTTTCGATGAAAAATTCAGCAGATACAGCGCTTCTGTCAGGACAGGGGTTGTCGTAATAAGCGGCAGGGTTAGAGTCTTAAGAGTTGCATGACAGGCGACATGATAGTTGTCACTCTTGTCAAAAAGAGCAACCAGCGGACCGGTGTCAAGAAGGATCAACGTTTTTTCCCGAACCGTTCGCGCAGTATCTCTTTAGACCGTATGGCAAGATCGCCCTTGCCGCTTCCGGGATGATCCTCGATAAGCGCTTTGATCGTTCCGGAAAGGTCATTTTTATTGATCTCTGCCAAAGGAGCGCAGAAATGCCTGATCGATTGTTTTACGACTGAGCTTTTTGATGTGCCCAGCGCTCGCGAGGCTTTTTTTAAAAGTTCCTCTGTTTCGCTATCCAGTCTTACACTTACCGGCATAATTCCTCCCTGCTGCTATCTTGTATTACATAAATGTATCACATGCAGAAAGAAGGAGTCAATAAACGGAAAAAGCTGGATGCCACTATGGAGGTCATAAGCATGACATTCAATTATAAAATCCCTCCTATCCTCCCTTTGTCAAAGGGAGGTATTTGTTAGCGCCGGATGAAAAGGGCCGCCTTTGGCGGGCCGAAGGTGGCGGTTGTAGTTTCAGAGCAGTTCCTGCCTTTTAAATTCTTCGTAAGATTCTTTCCAGTCCTCCCAAGCCTTATAGAATTACTACCTGAACATACATACATACATAGGGGAGGTAGTAATTGCAGAAGCGATGTATATGCGGCCGGT
>JACRHC010000053.1 GCA_016217675.1 Nitrospirota bacterium | reverse complement strand
GAGTTCAACATGACGCATGCCCTCCTCAGACCCGTCGAACAGATTCCGGTGCGTCAATTCGACCTTGCCCTTGAGGCTGCTGATGTCAACGCAGTAGTTATGGTTCTGCGAGGTTATTTCGACCTTCCCTGTTGCAAGGTCTTTGACCGGATGGTTGCCGCCGTGATGGCCGAATTTTAATTTATAGGTTCTTCCGCCCAGGGCAAGGCCGAGGATCTGATGTCCAAGACATATGCCAAAGACCGGCAGTTTGCCTATAAGCCTGCGGGCATTTTCGATCCCATAGGTTATACGCTCGGGATCGCCCGGACCGTTGCTCAGAAGCACTGCATCAGGCTTCATTTCGAGCACAGATTCAGCAGGTGTCTGGGCAGGCACAACCGTAATATTGAACCCTGCATCAGCAAGATTCCTGAGAATGTTCATCTTTATGCCGAAGTCGTAAACGACCATTTTTTTCTGTTGTGCGAGACTGCTGCTGACTGCTGACTGCTGATTGCTGGCCGCTGAACATGCCCATTTCCAGCAGCCTTCTTTCCAGTCGTAGATCTTTTTTGTGGAGACCTCTTTCACATAGTCAAAGGCAGAGATGCCGGGATGGGCCTTAACCTTCTCCAGAAGCGCAAACGGGTCTGCGCTGTCTGTAGAGATAATGCCCATCTGAGCGCCATGGTTCCGCAGATGGCGGGTGAGCGCCCTGGTGTCAATAGCCTGTATACCGACAATATTGGATTTTTTCATGTACTCACTCAGGCTTGATGATGACCGCCAGTTAGAGGGATACTCGCAGGCCTCTTTCACGACAAAGCCTTCTGCTCTGATGCCTCCGGAAGATTCGGCGTCTTCATCATTAACGCCGTAATTCCCCATCTGCGTATAGGTCATGGTGACGATCTGTCCTTTGTACGAAGGGTCGGTCAGGATCTCCTGATACCCGGTCATTGAGGTATTAAAGACCACCTCGCCGATCGTTTCTCCTTCAGCACCAAAACTCTTTCCTTCAAAGACTGTGCCGTCCGCAAGGACAAGCAGCGTTTTTACTCCCATCGGTATATCCTTCCCTTTGCAACGGTAACTACAGGCCGCGCCTTCAGGACCCAGCCGTCAAAAGGTGTATTTTTCCCCTTTGACTTGAAGCCCGCTGCATTGACTGTATATTCTGTTTTCGTATCGATGATAACGAGATCCCCATCTGCTCCGGGTTTCAGAGTCCCTTTGATTCCGGTAAGCGTTGAGGAATGATTATCGCCATGCAGGCCAAGAATCCGTGCCGGATTCAGAGACATCTTTTCGACCAGCTGACCCAGGGTCAGGACCTTCTCATCCACAAGCCTCATGCTCAGGCCGAGTGAAGTCTCGAGGCCTGAAATGCCTGAAGGCGCGTTATCAAATTCGCCGGACTTCTCGTCCTTGTGGTGTGGCGCATGGTCTGTGGCTATCACGTCAAGCGTCCCGTCATGAACGCCCATCCGTATTGCCTCGACATCCTTCTCGCTGCGTAACGGGGGGTTGACCTTTGCATTGGCATTATACCCGCATACTGCCTGCTCAGTGATCGAGAAATAGTGCGGGCAGGTCTCTGCAGTAACCTCTGCAACGCCTCTCTTTTTTGCAGCCCTGAGCAGTTCGACCGAGCCTGCTGTTGAGACATGGGCAATATGAAGCCTGCCCCCGGTGAGCTCGGCAAGCGCTATATCACGTGCTATCATGATCTCCTCTGCCTGTGCAGGGATGCCCTTCAAACCGAGCGTGATCGAAAGCAGTCCTTCGTTCATTACCCCGCCTGCGGCAAGGGACATGTCTTCAGCGTGAGATATAATGAGCGCCTTTCTGACCCTCGAATATTCGAGCGCCCTGCGCATGAGAAGACTGTCCATGACAGGCCTTCCATCATCGGAAAAGGCAACGCAGCCCGCGTCGTACATCATGCCGAGCTCTGCCAGTTCCTCCCCTTTTTGACCCTTGGTGATGGCGCCGATGGGGAATACCGAGCATGAGCCTTCCAGTATGGCCTTCCTGAGAATGAACTCAGTGATCCCTGGGTTATCGTTCACCGGGTTGGTGTTCGGCATACAGCATACTGAAGTAATGCCGCCTCTGACCGCGGCCTCAGTGCCGGTCTTTATGGTCTCCTTGTATTCGAACCCGGGCTCCCTCAGGTGCACATGCATGTCCACCAGTCCGGGCATAATGATCATGCCGGATGCTTCGATGATCTCATCAAATTTCCCGGCTGCCGGTTCCTTGCTGCCTTTCGCCCCTATCCCCTTGCCCTTTGCCCCTTGAGCATGTATTTCCGTAATCTTCCCGTCTTGAATGAAGATGTCACAGATCTCATCTATCTTCTGCGTCGGATCAACAAGATGACCATTCTTTATGAATATTTTCATGCCTTGACTCCTGAGACCAGATAGAGCACTGCCATGCGCACGGCAATGCCGTTTGTCACCTGGTCGAGGATCACAGAGCGGCTGCTGTCAGCAACCTCGGATGCTATTTCAATGCCGCGGTTCATGGGGCCGGGATGCATGATGATCGCATCGTCCTTTGCCCGGGAAACCCTGGCCGCTGTAAGCCCCCAGTTTCGAAAATATTCGTGTGTTGACGGGAAGAAGCCCTTGCCCTGACGCTCAAGCTGAATCCTGAGCATCATGATCACGTCAGCACCCTCAAGCCCTGCATTCATATCAAAGTAAACCTTGGCGCCGAGGTCTTTCAGGTAGTCAGGAACGAGTGTCGGCGGTCCGATGAGACGCACATTTGCGCCGAGCCTGGTAAGTGCATAAATATCGGATTTTGCGACCCTGCTATGGAGAATATCTCCTACGATCGCCACCTCAAGATCCCTGATTCTGCCCTTCTTCTCTTGAATGGTGAAAAGATCGAGAAGAGCCTGTGTGGGATGCTCGTTTGTGCCGTCGCCTGCATTGACCACAGAAGCCTCGATATTTTTTGCGAGGAAATGAGACGTTCCCGAGCAGCTGTGTCTGATCACCACAATATCCGCACCGAGGGCCAATACGGTCCTGGCTGTGTCGAGAAGTGTTTCGCCCTTTACCACACTGCTTGTTGAGGTCGTTATGTTTATGACATCAGTGCTGAGCCTTTTTGCCGCAACCTCAAAGGATGTGCGCGTCCGAGTAGAGGGCTCATAAAAGAGGTTAACCGTTGTCTTGCCTCTGAGTGCAGGCACTTTTTTGATGTCCCTGCCTAACACATCCTTGAATCCTGCTGCTGTTTCAAGGATAAGCTCGATCTCTTCAGTGCTGATATCTTTGATGCTGATGAGGTCTTTGGATCTGAGGCTCATTCGAGCACCACCCTGTCTTCTTCTCCGTCCTCAATCAGTTCGACTGCCACGGTCTCGTTCATTGAGGTCGGGATGTTTTTTCCGACATAATCAGCCTTGATCGGCAGTTCCCTGTGGCCTCTGTCAACGAGCACGGCAAGCTGTATTGCGGAAGGTCTGCCGAGGTCCATGACCGCATCCATGGCAGCGCGGATCGATCTGCCGGTAAAAAGCACATCGTCCACAAGCACCACCTTCTTATTGTTGATTTCACAAGGCACCTGGGTCCGGCGAACTACAGGCTGGTCCTTCCGGACATTCAGATCATCACGATAAAGAGATATATCAAGGGTGCCGACCGGAAGGTCACTGCCTTCTATTTCTTTGAGTTTTGCGCTCAATCGGTTTGCGATATGCACGCCGCCCCGCTGGATGCCGACAAGGCAGATGGTCTTGATGCCCTTATTCTTCTCTATGATCTCATGGGCCATTCTTGTGACAGCCCGCTCCATATCTTTTTTGTCAAGGAGCACTTTAGACATGATGAATACCGTAATGGGTAATGGGTAATGAGTGATGAGAAAGAAAAATAAGCGCAAAAAAGGGAATAGTTGCCTGTGGTCTTAATAAGATGAAAGAGAGGGGTTTTTTGTTGCGAATGCAACTCACGCTGACTCCTTTGCTTTTTAGCCTCACAGGGCTATTTTTAAAGCGAAGGTATTAAACCACAGCCGGCAAAATGATGTCAAATAAAGGCGTGTCATTGTGCGGTTGTTTCTCGCTTAAGCATCAGGGGGAGAACGATCAGACCTGCTCTGCGGGGCAGGATATAACGGACAGCGGATGACAGATAAGCTTCAATAAAAAAGGCCGTGATGAACACGGCCTTTTTTATGATAGAGGATATTCTTAGAAGAACATCTTCTGATTGATCAGGATACCGAGCGCTACAAGAAGCGCATAGATCGCAAGGGACTCGATCATGGCGAGACCGATGATCAGGGTCGTTGTGATCTTGCCGGAAGCCCCGGGGTTTCTTGCAATACCCTCGGTAGCACCCTTCAGACCCATGCCCTGGCCAATGCCTGTGCCAAGTGCAGCGATGCCGATCGCAATGCCTGCAGCAAGAGCAGCAATCCCCTTGCCTGAACCGGAATCAGCAGCCTTAGCAGCAGCCGGAGCAGCCTCTTCTATAGCGAAGACAGCTACAGGAGCAAGCAAACAGATCACAGCAAACGTGAGCAGTGCGAGTGAAAGAATTTTTTTCATGTTGTTCTTTCCTCCTTTCTTAAAGACTTTGATTTAATGTGCCTCTTCAACGGCACCAGCAAGATACAATGTCGTAAGCAGGGTGAAAACAAAGGCCTGGATAACGCTCACAAGAGTACCAAGGGCCAGGATAAGTGTCGGAATCAGCCAGGGCGAAAGTCCTGCAAGCACGAGCAGGATAATATGCTTTGCCACCATGTTGCCGAAGAGCCTGACTGAAAGTGTGACAGGCCTGACCAGATGGCCGATCAGTTCAATGATGAATATGAGCATCATGAGCGGCAGAGCCGGGAGCGACCGGATAGGCCCGAGGAAGTGCTTGAAATAGCCGATACCGTGAACCCTCAGGCCGTACACATGAGTAGCCAGAAAGATCGGGACAGCAAGGGCAACATTATTATTGATATTGCTGGTCGGAGAATAGAACCCCGGAATGAGACCCATGAAGTTGCAGACAGCAACATAGAGTGCAACCGTGCCTATGAGGGGAAAGAAATGCTTTGCCCAGTGATGACCTATGTTTTCCTCACAAAGGTTCAGGACACCCTCTGAAATTGCTTCCATAAAGTTCTGCAGGCCGGTCGGGACAAGTTTCAGGGACCTGTTAACCATAAGGGCAGTTGCCATGAGAATGAGAGAAGCAAGGAATGCATACGACACATAGTGCGGTACAGTATGAACATTTATGAAGATATCGGACAGCAGTTTTTCTTCGTGCATTGAAATCTCCTTGGGAGAAAATTAGGGTAATATTACCTAACAAAATTGCGAGAAGTCAAGGATTTGCAACGGTTTTATAGGTCTATAAAAAATGACAATGCATACAAAAATCTTGCATTTTTTATTTCAAAAGTGTATTAATAACTGTGATTAACAGAATACCTTTCTAATTTATAGATAACAGGATTATTGATGGCAAAAGATAAAGTAAAAAAGGATATCAGCGATGAGGAGAAACAGAGTCTTCCTCTTTATCCGATCGGCATTGTTGCTGAACTGATCGGAACGACCGACCAGACGCTCAGGCTTTATGAGAAGCATGGCCTGATCAAGCCGGCACGCAGGAACAAGAACCGCTTTTATTCAGAGAATGACATCAAGTGGCTTCGGTGCCTCAGGGACCTGATCCATAATCAAAAGATCAGCATTGAGGGTATCAAGAAGCTCCTTGATTATGCTCCCTGCTGGGAGATTACCAGCTGCCCTGACGAGCGGAAGGGCAAGTGCTCTGCCTATATAGACAAGACCAAGCCCTGCTGGGAACTGAACCGGATGATCTGTAATACGGAGTCTGGCAGGATCTGCGAAGACTGCGTAGTCTTTATTTCCAGGCAGGCATCAAGAAAGAAATAGGACTTACCGTTACGGCTGGTTCACGCCGAGTGAAGCCGGCCTGAAGTTCGGGTCCAATAGATACGCTTTCCTGAAGTATTCTCTTGCCTCTTCATAATTCTTCAGTTTGTAGCTCGCATATCCCATAAGGTAGTAGGCACGCGTATCCGGCGTTCTATCCGTATATACCTTCAGTTGATTGATGCATTCTGCATACTGATGTTTTTTGTACGCCGTGACTCCGGCGGCATAGTCTGCTGAAGCATGGCTGCCAAGGCCAAAGAGACAGAGGGTCATGACAATTACAATAATACTGAAGGTCTTTTTCATAGGGTTATCCTTAATCAAAGTTAAATTGGGTCGGATCTTTTATTTCCCAAACGGATTTTGATGGTGCATACTGCTTCGGCTGCGTGCCTTCCCTGAAGTATTCTTTCAGCCCTGAGTCATCTTTCGAAAGGAGACCGGTCCTGGGATCGATAAAGAGGCTGACAATACCTTCAGGCTGTTGAAACCCGTCGGATTCACCCTTGGCTGCGCCGCTCATGAACAGGGTCCAGATCGGTGCTGCAGCCTTTCCGCCGGTCTCCTGAGAGCCGAGCGTCTTTGCATTATCAAATCCTACCCATACCGAGGCAACAAGGTTTGAGGTATAGCCGACGAACCATGCGTCCTTATAATCGTTCGTTGTCCCGGTCTTTGCTGCAACAGGCCTACCCAGGGCCTTGGCCCGCCAGCCTGTGCCGTATTTTACAACATCCTCCATCATGGAGGTGATGAGAAATGCTGTCTGGGGGCTGATCACCTGTTCAGGTTCAGGTTCGTTCGTCTCGAGGATTCTGCCTTTGCTGTCAGTCACATATTTCAGGGCAATCGGTCTTGACTTCATGCCGCTGCTCGCAAAGACATTATAGGTCACTGCCATTTCAAGAGGCGTGATGCTGAATGAACCGAGCGCGATGCTCAGGTTCCGGGGCATATCCGCAGAAATCCCGATGGTCCGTGCAAAATTCATGAGAGCATCAAGACCCATGGCATCTGCAAGCCGGATCGTTACGACATTCCGAGAATACGTCAGCGCTTCCCTCAGGCGCGTGGGGCCGTAATACTTGTGATCATAGTTCTCAGGCGTCCATTCGCCCTTCGGCCCTCCCGCATAGGTGACAGGTTCATCTACGATAAGGCTTGCAGGCGTGAATCCATGGTCCATTGCAGCAGCATAGATAATCGGCTTAAAAGAGGAACCCGGCTGGCGTTTTGCCATAACAGCACGGTTGAAATCACTCCGCGAAAAATCGTACCCCCCTACCATTGCCCTTATGAAGCCGGTGTAGGGTTCAACAGCAACAAGGGCGCCCTCAACTTCCGGCTCTTGCTCAAGTGCAAGCAGAACGCTGTTTTTCTGTATGCTCTTGATGCTGACCCTGACAACATCGCCTGGCTTGAGGATCTGGTTGAGGCTGAAGTCTTTTATGACCTTGACACTGCCTGACTTGCTGAGTGTTCTCGATGCCCACTGCGCATCCTTGATCGAGAGCTTGCCTAACAGCCCCCGCGTCTTGATAGTTGCCTCATGTGCCGTGACTTTCAGGACAAGGCCGGTGTAGATGTCTCCCGGATTGTTCATGACCGTTGTACTCATGTCACGTGCTTTAAGTTCCTTTTCTATATCAATGCCCTTTTTGGTTTCGAGAGCGCCGCGCCATCCCCTGCGCTTGTCAACTTCTCTCAAACCGTTCTGTATGGCATTGACAGCAGAAAGCTGCATGGCCCTGTTCAGCGTGGTATATGCCTTGAGACCTGTTTTGTACACGGCCTCTTCTCCGTATTTCTCTTCAAGATACTTCCTGATATGTTCGACAAAATAGCTGTTTGCCTCAATGCCTTTTTTCAGGCTCGTAAGATACAAGGGGTGGTTGTAAGCGCTCTCCCGCTCCTGTTTCGTGATATATCCTTCTTCTTCCATCCTGCTCAGGACAATATTCTGCCGTTCTTTTGCCCGTGTAAGATCATTAAAAGGAGAATAGGTGGTGGGGGCCTTTACCAGGCCTGCGATCATGGCCGCTTCTGCAAGGGTAAGCTGTCTCGCAGACTTTCCGAAATAGGTGCGCGCTGCCATTTCCACACCATAGGCCCCGTGTCCGAAATAGACCTTATTGAGATAGAGTTCAAGGATCTCCTGTTTGCTGAGACTCTTCTCGATTTTGAAGGCAAGGGCAGCTTCGAGAAGTTTGCGCTTCACGGTTTTTTCTGATGAGAGGAATACGACCTTGGCCAGCTGCTGAGTGAGGGTGCTGCCCCCCTCCTTCAGGCTTACATGAATAATGTCCTTCACGATAGCCCGTGCAATGGCAATATAGTCCACGCCCTTGTGCTTGAAAAAACGTGAGTCTTCAACCGCAACGATCGCATTGGTCATCTGTTTTGGGATGTTGTTGATCGAAAGAAAGATACCCTTTTCTGCCTTCAGCTCACCGATCATGACATCGTCATCAGCATAAATTTTCGTGCCGCCGGCGGCGTGGTAATTCTTGAGTTCGTCGATTGAAGGAATGCCCTTGGCTACTGCGACATAGCCGCCTGCAATGCCGCCTATGAGGATGGAAGACAGGACAAGGATAATGATGAGCTTTGGTTTCACAATAAGGTAGATTATACTATAAAACGACTGCCAAAACAGGGATTAGGACAGAAGGGACAATATCAGATTTATCCCTCCGCCGACGACAAGGGCAAAGACCGTAATGAGTGAGAACATCAGCAGCGAAGTTTTCAGGCCCCGCTCCTTGATGATCATGAAAAAACTTGCGAGACAGGGGACGAAGAGTGACAGGGTTATGATGCTCACGATCACCTGACGCTCGTCCATCAGACCCTGTTTGGACAGATCGAAGAGACCTGCTGCGCCGTAGTCCCTTCTCAGAAAACCGAGGATGAAGGCTGCAGTCGCCTCCTGGGGCAGACCGAGAAATCTTACAACAAGAGGTGAGGCTGCTTCCTCTATCCATTTCAGCATATGGGTCTTATCAAGCACAAAAAGGAGGAAGGTGCCGAGTATAAAAAGGGGGACAGCCTCCTTCAGATACCATTCTATTCTGCCGATCGTCTTCATGAAGATATTCCCCATCCTGGGCATGCGCATGGGAGGTATTTCGAGAAAAAAATCCGCCTTGCTTCCGGGCAGCACCCTTGAGGTTATGGTCCCTGCAAGGAGGAGCACCATAAGGAGTGTACCAGCCCACCAGAGGGCGACCTTTATGGAATAAGGGCCAAGCATGCCGAGGATCACACCAAGCTGGGCAGAGCATGGAATGGCAAGCGCAATAAGAAAGGTCGCAATGAGCCGTTCTCTTTTTGTTTCGAGGATTCGTGTGGTCATGGTCGCCATGGTGCCGCAGCCGAGACCGAGCACCATCGGCAGGACTGCCTTGCCGTTGAGGCCGATCTTTGAAAAGGCGCCGTTCGTAAGAACAGCAATGCGCGGCAGATACCCGCTGTCTTCAAGAAAGCCAAAGGCAATAAAAAAGGTTGCGGTGATCGGCAGGATAATGGCTACTGCATAGGTGAGCGCCATGGTAAAGAGACCATACTGCCCCACAAAAAAATCCTGCAAAAAGGACGAGGGGATCAGCGTTTTGACCGTCTTTTCAATGGCCGGATTAAGATAGGTCTTAAAGACCACATTCTGAAAAAAATCGACCAGCGTTCCTGCGCCGAACTTGCCGACGAACTCATAAAAGCAGAAAAGGATGAAGAAGACAAAGAATAAGCCTGCAATCGGATGCATGGTCCATTTACCTAACCACCGGGCAATATGTCCTGATTCAGGCTCATATTGCGTCTGGACATCACGCACGACCTTTTCTGCAGCTTCGATGCGCGCACGGGAAATGATCGAAGAAAGAGGCTCCTTTGCGCGAGTCTGAGCCGCGTATCTGAGGTCTTCGATCTTGTCAATGGTATTCGGATCCATGTGAGCAATACACCATGTCTTTAAACTCTCATCGCCTGCCAGAATCATAAGACTAAGTGCCCGACGTGAGATGTGTGCGTCCGGCAGCAGGGAGGATATCGTAGCGGCATATTCCTCAATGATCGCTCCATAGTCTGTGGATATCCTTGCGTTCTGGGGCATGAGAAGGGAGTCTCTAAGCTTGCCAATGCCCTTGCGCTGCGGGGCCACCGTGCCGATGACCTTTATCCCCAATATCCCTTCCAGTTTCCGATAGTCGATATCAATACCGCGCGCCTTTGCCTCATCCTCCATATTCAGAACAAGGATACAGGACAGGTCCATCTCGGCAAGCTGAATAAGGAGCATGAGTGCGCGCTTGAGGTTTTTTGAGTCAGCAACAAGCACAATATTTTTGGATTGTTCAGCAAGGAGGATGTCCCGTGTTACCCGCTCATCTTCGCTCATCGGTATGAAGCTGTTGACGCCCGGCGAGTCGATAAGGAAGAACTTCTCGCTATTGAGCGTAAGGTTGCCTGATGCAACCTCGACCGTGGTGCCGGGATAGTTCGAAACAGTGACGTATTGCCCTGTCAGAAGTCCGAAGATGACACTTTTGCCGACATTCGGGTTGCCGACCAGGACAATCCTGCTGTATGAGTGCTTCTCGTCTCTTATTTTTTTCTTTTTCTGCATGTCCTGCACTGGCCCCGTATCTCAAGCGTGTGGCTTGTTCCTTCAAAACTGTATTTCAGACAAATATCGGTCTGGATGGTCTCCAGGTCTTCGGAATAGAATTCGATCACTTCACCGCAATCCGTGCAGACCATATGGTCATGGTGCTTGTGCCCGAAGGTGAGCTCATAGACATTTCCCTTTTCAGAGCGCGAAATGCGTTCTACCAGTCCGCTTTGTACAAGCAGGTTCAGGGTCCTGTATACCGAGGCGCGCGAGGCCTTGATGCCTGAACCCCTGATCTTAAAATAGAGGTGTTCAGGCTCAAAATGGCCATGGGTGGAAAAGATCTCGCCAACCACTGCCATGCGCTCCTTGGTCAGTTTCAGGCCGCGGCCAACAAGGAAGTCCTGAAAAGT
>JACRHC010000051.1 GCA_016217675.1 Nitrospirota bacterium | reverse complement strand
TCCTTGTCTTTCAGTATTGAGCTATAAAATCTCCCCCAACCCCTCTTTGTCAAAGAGGGGCTTATTACCTCCCTTTAGCAAAGGGAGGTTGGGAGGGATTTGTTAATCCAATATCAATTTCCTAAAAAGTTCTTGCTATTTCTTTACAGATTCCTCGTAGGCCTTTGACTGGGTCCATCCGCTGATGGAAGGCGAATACATCGCAAAATAATAGATGCCCCAGAGGATCAGGCCCCAGAACAGGATCAGCCAGCCCACAGGAAGTTTTCTGGCCGTGTCCTTTGCTTCAAAGTCTTCAATGTTGGTATCGTCAAAATCTTCTGCCATAATATCCTCCTCACTTTTTCTGCAGCGAACGGATATAGGAAATTACCTGCCATATCCTGTTTTTGTCGAGCTGACCGCCATAGGGCGGCATGCCGCCTTTCATGGTTCTACCTTCCTCGACCTTGCCCTGTTCCGTACCGTTATGAATGACCTCATAGTAGTCGTCGTCCGGCAGATCACCCTTTATGTACAGGAACATGTCGTCAGTGAGGCTTGGGCCGATGCCGCCTTCACCTTGCGTGCCATGACACATTGCGCAGTTCTGGTCATAGATATCCTTGCCCAGAGCTGCAGCTTTCGGATCGTTTTTAAATGGATTTTCAACCTCGTGATCGGATGAGGCCTTGCCGGGCGCTGCCGGTGCGGCTCTTTTAACTGCAGTGCCGATCACCTGCATGTAAGCCACCAGGGCATCGAGTTCGGTCTTCGATGACAGGTCAGCAATCTCTTCTTTTGTATAAGGAAATCCGTTGACCTTCATATGCACTTCCATATCAACGGGGTCGAGCCTGCTGTCTTTGAGCCAGCCGTATTTCGGCATGTTCGATTCCTTGAAAAATGACTGAGGATTTTCAAAGTGGTTGTGGTGCCATGCATCAGGATACTTTCCACCAATCCGGGCAAGGTCAGGACCTGTTCTCTTTGAACCCCAGAGAAACGGACGGTCATAGGTGAATTCGCCCGCCTTCGAGTAATCACCATACCGCATCACCTCGGTCTTCAGAGGTCGAACAGTCTGGGTATGGCAGTTATTGCAACCTTCACGCTGGTAGATATCTTTTCCTGCCAGTTGCAGTGCAGTGTAGGGTTTCAGGTTTTCGAGCTTCGGATGCATGCCCTCAGTGAACATCGGGAAAAATACGGTGGCGATCGTGCCGATGAGTATGACGACCGCAGCCACTATGGCGAACATGATCGGTTTTCTGTAGATTTCACCAGCCATGGTCCACCCCCTATGCCTGTGACGCCGCAGGAGCTTTGCCCTTGCGCATCGTCATGTAGATGTTATAGATAAAGAAGAGCATGCCGACCGTGAAGATCAGGCCTGCAACGGTCCTTAGCTGCCAGAAGGGATAATTTTTTACCAGCCCTTCCATAAAGGTGTATTTAAGGCTTCCATCAGCGTTCGTCGCCTTCCAGAGTGCTCCCTGCTGAATGCCGGTGATCCACATGGTGACCGAGAACATGACCTGGCCGATCAGCACCAGCCAGAAATGTGTGTTTGCCACCTTGATGCTGTAGATCTCGGTGTTATAGATCTTCGGGATAATGTAGTAAACAGAGGCGGCTACGGTCATGGTCACCCATCCCATGGTTCCCATATGTACATGGCCCGGTACCCAGTCTGTGTAATGGATAAGGGAACTGACGACCCTGATCGCCTGGGTAGGACCCTGCACGGTCTGTAGACCGTAGAAGGTGATTCCCATGATGAAGAACTTCGTCAGATAATTGGTCTGCATCTTGGACCAGTCAGAGCCTACCGTGTAGTATCCGTTTACGACCGATCCCCACGACGGGGCGATCAGGAAAAGGGTGAAGACGATGCCGAGGGTCTGAATCCAGTCAGGCAGCGGTGTGTACACGAGATGATGGGCCCCGGTCCAGAGATAGGCGAAGACCAGAGACCAGAAGGCGATGATCGAGAGCCTGTGGCTGAAGATCGGCAACCCCGTTGATTTCGGCAGGAAATAGTAGAACATTGCCAGAATCGGTGTGGTGAATATGAAGCCGACCGCATTATGGCCGTACCACCACTGGACATTGGCGCTGTTGACACCGGCAAAAACCGAATAGGATTTGAAGAGACCTGCAGGCACTGTAATGTTGTTGACGATATAAAGCACGGCAACCGCAACGACCGTTGCGATGATATACCAGAGCGAGATATACATCTGCTCCTCTTTCCTCTTGATGATCGTGCCGAAGACGTTGACGGCGAAGATGACCCAGAGGATCACGACTCCGATATCAAGGGGCCATTCAAGTTCAGCGTACTCAAGAGACTGGTTCATGCCCATGAAGAGGCTGACTGCTGCAAGTGCGATTGCGACATTGAACAGATAGAGATGAAAGCGGGCAAGCTTCGGAAAAAGAAGAGGTCTTTTTGTCAGCCTCATCACAATGTAATAGGAAATGCCGAAGATCGCCCCAATGCCGAGCCCGAAAGCGAGTCCGTTGGTGTGTACTACCCTCAGTCTTCCATACGTGAAAAAGGGCGGTATATTCAGTTCGGGCTTCCACAACTGGATCGAGATCCAGAGCCCGATTAGAATACCGACCACTCCCCAGAAGATCGAGGAGACGATAAAGCCTTTTACCGTCTGGTGGTCATACTGATAGTCATTCATACCGGAACTCCTCCTTTAACAAAAAATTTCTGCAAAAGCCTCAAAGAAGCTTTATGATTGCCTGTTTTTTCTCGTTGTCTCTGCAATGTCCGCAAAGTTATGTTTCCTGAGCAGTTCGTTGACCTCAGCTCTCAGTTTTACCCAGACCATGTGAACCCCGCAGGTGCTGCTGAAGCCGCAGACGCTGCTGTCCACTGCGCAGGCGTTAAGGGCAACGACACCTTGGATCGCCTCAATTACATCTAACAGACTAATATCCTTTGACGCCCTGTTCAGCTGGAACCCGCCCTTGACACCTCTGAAGGATTTGACCACACCAGCCCTTACAAGTTTCTGCAGGATCTTGGCCAGAAAACTCTTCGGTGTGGCCATTTCGCGTGAGATTTCATCGACCATCACAACCTTGTCAGGCTGGCCTGTAAGATAGAGCACACATCTCATCGCATAATCTGTCTCTCTCGTTATCTGCATTTCTTTCCCCACGAGCAAGATTTTAGGACTGATACACTCTTGATTTTAAGTTCATCATATCAAATTCGAATTATAAAGCAACATGAAAATAAGTTAATATAAGATTAATTTACTCTTGATTAAATTCCTTGTCAAGTATAAAATAAGATCTATTAAATCTTATTTAAAGACAGAGAATCCGATTAAAGTGATCATGTCAAGTAAAGTCTTTAAATACAATGAGATAGATTGATCAATGCATTCTTATCATGAGAATCATAAAGCGCTTAGTTTCCTGTTCCCAATATGGTAGGATGAAAACAAAAGGAGCGATAGAGATGAAAGATCTCAAATCAAAATATAGCAGTAAAGAAGATTTGGTGAGTATTCCGGAATCCGTCACCTGCCCGAAATGCGGCGGTCAGATAGGGCTCTGGACAGAGTCGATTATCACCATATGCTGGTTTTGCGGATTTCATGTCTTTAAAAAAGAGGCGATTATCAATTAGTTCTAAAACAGAGGGTCATAGACCCGGGATCATTTTTTATCACAAATGGAGGAAGATTATGAGCGAACATTATGGCATCAAAGTGGGTGGGATGGTACCTGATTTTAAGATCGATACCTATGAGCCGCCAAAAGGAGATTTTGGCGAAATCAGTCTTGCTGAGCTGAAGGCGAACAAGAAGTGGACAGTTCTTTTTTTCTATCCGGCCGATTTTACCTTTGTCTGAGCAACAGAATTCGCTGCTCTGGCAGAGCAGCATGAGAGTTTCAAGGCCTTGGGTGCAGAACTCATTACTGTCAGCACAGATACGAAATTTGTACATCTTGCATGGCAGAAGGAAGAGAAGATGCTCGAAAAGGTGAAATATACGATGGGCTCGGATCCGAATGCCCGGCTTTCGAAACTCTTCGGTGTGTACGACAGGGAAGCCGGTCTTGACCTGAGAGGCACCTTTATCATCAGCCCTGAAGGGACGCTCATGAACTCTGAGGTGAATTTCTTTAATCTTGGAAGGAATGTGGATGAGATCCTGCGCAAGTTGAAGGCTAACATCTATCTTGCCTCTCACCAGAATGAGGGGTGTCCTGCAAAATGGCAGAAAGAGGGCGACAAGACTCTCAAGCCTTCTGCAGAATTGGTCGGGAGGGTTTTCTATGCCTATGAATAATGCTACAATAGGCCAAACAATCAAGGAGGCCTGAATATGGCTAAACTGCCGGATCAGTTCATCAGCATCAGGAAGAGGTTTGAGAAGTTTTTTAAGGCTGTTGAGAATGTAGGGAAAGAGGCAAAGGCCTCAGGCCCGCTGAGCAAGAAGACTGCGCATTTGATACAGCTTGCAGCAGCAGCGGCAAGCCGTTCTGAGGGTGCGGTCCATTCCCATACGAGGAGGGCGCTTGAGGCAGGTGCAAAACCTGCTGAGGTCTATCATGCGATCATCCTGCTGACAAGCACGATCGGCTTTCCGACGGTCTCGGCAGCACTCTGCTGGGCTGATGATGTTATCTGCGAGAAGGCCAAGAAGAAATAGACAATCAAGTCATGCTCAAACAAAAAGAGGTGAACAGGGATCTGTTCACCTCTTTTTGTTTGAGCCTGCATGCGGCAATTAGTGAATGTTACGATTATTCAATCCGGCCGTTTACTTCTCAAAGCAATGGTGGCAAAGCTAATAACGGATCGATGTGACCACAAAGACCATCGTACCATTGGGCCTGCTGACCGTGATCTCATCGCCTTCTGATCTGCGCAATAACGCCTTTGCCATGGGGGCATCGACGCTGATGAAATTCCTTTCAGGATCGATCTCATCAGGGCCGACAATACGATATTGGTAGGCGTTTCCGTCGATATCCTCCAGTTCGACCCATGCGCTGAAGTATACTTTTGATAGATCACCCGGTTTCCGGTCCACGACGACCAGCTTTTCCAGTCTCTTCTTCAGAAAACGGATACGGGCATCGATCTGCCGCAGCTGTCTTTTACCGTAAATGTATTCTGCATTTTCGGAACGATCTCCCATGGCAGCAGCTTCTGCCACTGCCTGGGTGACCTGCGGCCGCCTGGTCTTCCAGAGAAAGGACAGTTCATCATGGAGGCGCTTGTGGCCCTCTGGAGTTATATATGCTGAGACAGCACTGTTATTCTTTGTTCTTTGCACAGAACTCCATATTGAGCGATATCATCTCCATCTGGATTTTTCGGTAATCGAGGCCAAAAGAATGCTGAAGTTCAGCGGCGATATCAGCATACCGATTGAATACGCTGCCTATGGCCGAAGCGGTGTATTGATGACTGAAGTCCCTGCAGAGGATATTGGCATTGTCTGTCTCAAGGTGGGGAGTCTTTTGAAGAGCCTGATCAATCCGGAGGGCTATTTCCCTCTTCAGTTCATCTGAACCCTGCCCTTCGGTCCGCTCTTTGAAGAGATGACCCACCGGCAGATTCTCCAGATCGATGCATGCATCGAATTTCGAGCAGTTGGAACAACAGAGCCTCAGTTCGTCTTTTATGGTCTCGATAAGACAGGTTTCCAGGATGCTCCTGAATTCCTCATCCTGTCCCGGGTTGAGCAGCCCCAGTATTTCCGCTGCAAAAGCTTCACCGTCTTTGACAACAGCCTCAGGCGTTCCCTCGACCCTTTTTGCATTTCCTGCCCCTATGATCCCTGCAGAGAGTATAACAAAGTGCCGCAGTTCAGGAGGAAACAGTGCCAGTTTCCTTCTGAATTCCCTGCGGTTGAGTTCCTGCAAAACGGCATAGGACGCATATCTCTTCAGCTCATCCATGTCTCCTGAATTATATAGGAATTTGCCACATCTTTGATATGTTGCGTATACTATAAAGCTCAGCAAAAGTATTATTGACAGATGAGGTAGCCGCATAGATGTACACAGAAGAAATAAAGAGAAGAAGAACGTTTGCCATTATCAGCCATCCTGATGCCGGGAAGACGACACTTACCGAAAAGCTGCTCCTTTTCGGCGGTGCTATCCAGACTGCCGGTGCGGTAAAGTCGAACAAGATAAAAAAGAGCACGGCCTCTGACTTCATGGAGATCGAGAAGCAGAGAGGCATCTCTGTTGCAACCTCGGTGATGAACTTCGAATACAACGGCAAGAAGATCAACCTGCTGGACACGCCTGGCCACAAAGACTTTGCAGAGGATGTGTACCGCACGCTCACAGCTGTTGACAGCGTTATCATTGTTGTCGATTGCGTAAAGGGCGTGGAAGAGCAGACAGAAAAGCTGATGGAAGTCTGCCGGATGAGAAAAACGCCGGTAATTGTCTTTATCAATAAACTTGACCGCGAGGGCAGGCGGCCCTTTGAGCTTTTGGATGAGATCGAGGATAAGCTCTGTATCAAGGTCCGCCCACTGAGCTGGCCGATCAGCATGGGCTCTTCCTTCAAAGGGGTCTATAACATATATAACAAGAGCCTCAATCTCTTTCGTCCCGGGGGCGCATCCATTGCGGAAGATGTTTTGGCGGTTGATACGATCTCCGACCGGCTGCTTGATGAGCGCTTAGGTGAATATGCATTTCAGCTCCGGGAGGATATCGCGCTTATCGAGGGGGTCTATGAGCCTTTCGACCGGCAGAGGTATCTTGACGCTGATCTGGCGCCGGTTTTTTTCGGGAGTGCAGTCAATAATTTTGGGGTAAAGGAACTGCTCACCACGTTTACCGATATCGCTCCCCCGCCGCGGAGCAGGCTTGCCGATACCCGCGTAATCCATCCTGATGAAAAGAGCTTCAGCGGATTTGTATTTAAGATACATGCGAACCTCGACCCCAAGCACAGGGACAGGATCGCCTTTTTGAGAATATGCTCCGGAAAATTCGAAAGGAATAAGTTCTTTCATCATGTCAGGCTGGGGAAGGACCTGAAGTTCAGGAGCCCTGCAAGCTTTTTAGCGCAGGAGAAGAGCATCATCGAAGAGGCCTATCCCGGCGATGTGATAGGTCTTTATGACACCGGCAACTTCAAGATCGGCGATACGCTTACCGAGGGAGAAAAGATCATGTTCCAGGGTATCCCGAGCTTTTCTCCGGAAGTGTTCAAGGAAGTCATCAATACGGACCCCATGAGGTCCAAGCAGCTTGAAAAGGGCCTGCTTCAGCTTACGGATGAGGGCGTGGCTCAGCTCTTTATCCAGCAGCAGGGCAAGAGAAGGATAGTCGGCACCGTCGGGGAACTGCAGTTCGATGTTATACAATATCGCCTGCTGCATGAATACGGAGCATCCTGCCGGTTCAGTCCGCTTAATTTCAGCAAGGCCTGCTGGATAACCTCTCATGACCCGAAGAAACTCGAAAAATTCTGCGAATACCGTTCCTCTAAGCTCGGTGAAGATAAATACGGCAATCCGGTCTTTTTCTCGGAATCAGATTGGGAACTGCAGCGGATACGGACTGATTACCCTGATATAGAATTCCATTTCAGTTCAGAGATCAATACCGGAGCCCCGGGTCTAAAAGAGGGCATAGGCTGACCGGCACCAGACGTTATATCCTGGTGCGGTCAGTTTTCGCATGCCTCTATGATAGCATCAGCGGTTGGTGGCAGGTTTCTGAGGACGGTATTTATGTGTAGTTGATGAAGGGGTCTGACGGGATTCTGCGCCTCTGTATGAGGTTTTCGGGCCATCTGTTTTCCCCTCTTTTGACGTATGAGTCCTCCCCGGCTTTTTCGTGTCTGAACTTTTGGTCTTCCATCTGCGCTGAGGTTCTCTCGGAGGCCTGGCAAATTCGGCATCACGCGCAGGCGCAGGCGCTTTGTAATCAAACCCTTCCAGCAGACAGCGCTTCACTTTTTTCCCCAATACGCGTTCGATGCTGCGGACCGTCTCTTCGTCTTCGCGAGTGACAAAGGTGAAAGAATCGCCGGTCTTTGCTGCGCGGCCTGTGCGGCCTATTCTGTGCGTGTAAGCATCTGCGGTGTCAGGCATATCGTAGTTGATGACATGGGATATGGATGATACATCGATGCCGCGGGCAGCAATGTCCGTAGCTACCAGAATCTGGAACTTCCCGCTGCGGAACCCGTCCAGAGCCTCCTGGCGCCTGTTCTGGGAAAGGTTTCCCTGAAGCGATGTTGCACGATATCCGGCCCTTTCGAGCTGCTGCCCTACGCGTTTTGCCCGGTGTTTTGTACGGGTAAAGATAAGCACGGATTCCGTGTCCGTATGTTTTAACAGCTCAAGAAGCAGGGCAGTTTTGAGGTGCTGGTCTACCGGGTAGAGAGCATGGCTCACCGTATTTGCGGGCGCCGTATGATCAACCTGAACAGTTACCGGCTTTTGTAATATGTCGTGCGCCAGCCGTCTGATATCGTCGGGCATGGTTGCCGAGAAGAGCAGCGTCTGACGTTTTGCCGGTATATGCTTGATGATCTTTCTGATATCGGGCAGAAAACCCATATCGAACATACGGTCTGCCTCGTCAAGCACCAGTACCTCTACCTGGGACAGGTTGATCGTGCGCTGCTCGATATGGTCGAGCAGGCGGCCTGGGCAGGCAACAACGATCTCTGCACCGCGCCGGAGCTTTTCTACCTGGGGATTGAACCCCACGCCGCCGTATATGGTTACACTCCTGAGCCTGGTATGATTGCCGAGGTTGTTGATCGTTTCGTGTATCTGTTCTGCCAGCTCGCGCGTCGGCGCTACGATGAGCGCTCTGACATGCCTGCGTTCTCCCTGCATTAAGCGATGGAGGATCGGCAGGACAAAGGCAGCGGTCTTTCCGGTGCCGGTCTGGGCAAGTCCCATGACGTCGTGTCCTTCGAGGACCGGGGGAATGGCCTGCACCTGGATAGGCGTAGGCGTAACATAGCCTGCAGCGGTGATACCAGCCGCAACCTGTGTGTGAAGATTGAATGCCTGAAATTTCATAAAACTCCTTTTTTCTGCGTTCGGGGGAAAAGGCCAGGTGTATGAGGGTTTACAATGACGTAGTTTTCAACCGGTTACTGCAGTAGTGTGATGCATAAGGTTAACAGCTAACGACAGACCCTGTCAAGGAAAAGCCTCTGTCATGTTAGAATATAAACCATGTCATCAGGAAATGCGCGATTGGTGTATTCAACAGAAAAAACGGTTCAGCGGAAGGAAACCCCTGCGGAAAAGGGTCTGCCTGCTGACCTGCGAAACAGTCAGCAGAAGGTGCTCGTCCGGCTTGACCGGAAGGGCAGGGGCGGCAAATCAGTTACAGTCATCGAGGGGCTTCAGCTGCCGCAGAAGGAAAAAGAGGTGCTGCTTAAACGGCTGAAGACCGATATCGGCACGGGCGGCACCATTAAGGAGAGTGCTCTTGAGCTCCAGGGCGACCATTGCGGAACGATCATCTCGGTCATGGAGAAGATGGGCTATCGTCCGAAGCGGTCCGGCGGATAACTTTTTTTGTTTTTTCTCTATTCTTTCTTGACGAACTTGTCGGGACATGTTATTGTTCAGCAGGATTTTAGAAGTTTTTGCGTTTACAAAGATCACAAAGACTTTTGACTTTGTGATCTTTTTTTTGTTTCTGTCTTCTAAAATTCCAGTTTAGAAATAAGGAGGTATAAGGAAATGGCACAAGGAACAGTGAAATGGTTCAACGAGAGCAAAGGTTTTGGCTTTATTACGGGCGAAGACGGAAGTGAACTTTTTGTACACCACACATCCATTCAGGGCAACGGGTTCAAGACTCTTGCCGAAGGTGACAAAGTGAGCTTTGATACTGAAAAAGGCCCGAAAGGTCCTAAGGCAGTCAACGTAGTCAAACTGTAATTAATCAAAGAAAAGGCTCCCTTGCATGCGCGGGGAGCCTTTTCTTTTTTCTGCCTTATCAGATCTCGTAGCAAAGAACGCGAATAAGGCCTATGGTCTCTCCCTTGTCGTCGGTCGTAGGCGCATCAGAGACAGAGATAACATCCCTGATCCCGTTTGCAGCGATGAAGGTGTTCACCATTTCATCGAGTTCCGAAAGTTCATGCATGGCCTGGAGCGGTTTCAGCTCCATACCAAAGGTCTTGACCTTGATCATCTGACCCTCCTTATAAGCGGCATTATGGATTAACTGATGCTATGCTGAAATGACCTCTTTAACCTCCGGAATCATCTCCTTCAGTCTCTTTTCGATACCCATTTTGAGCGTCATCTGAGACATGGGGCAATGACCGCATGCACCGACCAGCTTCAATTTAACCACGCCGTCGGGTGTAACCTCTATGAGTTGGGCGTCTCCACCGTCCCGTTGCAGCATGGGTCTGATCTCGTCCAAAGCTGCCTGAACTTTCTCTAACATGGTTCCTCCTCGTGTAAATCATAATTTTGCTTCTGCCCTGATATCAAAGTGTAACGGCAATCATAATGTTTCACTATGACAAAAATCATAAATGCTATTTTCTTAACCCGCCAGTGAAGAGGTAGTCGTTGTCCTTTTTCTTCTCGTGGCACTTGATACAAGCTTCTGCTCTCCCTGCTGCGAGCACCTTGCCGTGCATGTCATACTTTGCCCAGAACCAGTCAGCACCCGCAGGGTTGTAACCATTGATTTTGTACATGACCGAAAGGGCAATAAATTTTTTGTCTGATCCGTAGTTTTCCTTGGCTATAATCGTGCCTTCGGGCATGCTCCCTTTCTTGTCCTTGATGCCGAAGATTCCGGCGGTATTTACATACGTTGTGAGGAAATCGCCGTGGGGCTGCGTACCGGGATACATCCTGGCCTTGCCAGGCCATAAGTCCCACAGCGTATAAGGCCCGCTTTTGGTTATATATTCATACAGCTTTGCGGCGTCGGCGCCGGGAAGGGTGATCTGCGTTTCTGCCGGTATGGTTTCGTGAATGGCATATGTGAGTGAGAACAGAGAAAGAACAAAAAACAATGCAATAAATATCCTGAACGCCTTCATGTTATGTCGCCTCCTTCAGGCATGCAACTAACTGACTTGATGGTTTATCTATTCCTCATCCGTATTATCTGACGCGCATGGACTCTATGTGACGAATACTGTTGCCCGTTTCAGCTCGTTCAGTTTACTCAGAAGACTATGGTGTTTCTGTTCGTCTGCGATCAGATAGGAAAGGATATAGCGTGTGACGAACAGTTCACTGTTTTGGAGGGCCTCATCTGCAAGTTCGAGGGATTTTGCCTCTGCAGCGAGGTGTTTGTTCAAACCTTCGGAAAGCGATGCAAGGTCATCAGGACTCAGAATAAAGGGTTCTTTAGTCAGGCTGTCGATAAGCATCTGCTGCATTGCCCGGTGTTTTTGGGAGTCGTGCTTTATCATCTCCATGGTCATCTTTACCAGCTTGTTCTTGGTCTTTTTTGTTGTGGATTCGGCGTGTTTTATGGTTTCATCCTCGAGCTTCTGCCATTCCCTCAGCAACTTAACGAGCTTGCCTGACATTTCTGCGGGTTTGCCTTTTTTCATAATGCCTCCTTTTTTCTTAACTGAATAAGATATATGAAAACTTATGACTCATCTTATCAGAAAATTGAGGTTTGTCAATTGTTGCTGCATGGGGGGTGTCTGATATAATGTAAGCCAAAAGTATTCATGGAGAGGGCATGGACCGGAAGGAAAAAATGCAGATAGTGATAAAAAGGCTCAGGAAAGAATATCCTGAACTGAAATGTGCGTTGAACTTCAGCAATCCCTTTCAACTCCTCGTCGCAACCATTCTCTCTGCACAGTCGACTGATATTCAGGTCAATAAGATGACAAAAACCCTTTTTCAAAAATATCAAACGATCAGGGATTTTGCGGAGGCCTCTCCTGAACTTTTCAGGACCGATGTCAGTTCCGTGAACTTCTATAACAACAAGGCAAAGAACATTCAGGCAACGGCAAGCATGGTATTGGATCAATTTCATGGCAAAGTGCCGGCGACCATGCAGGAGCTGATTCAACTACCCGCGGTTGCCCGAAAGACTGCAAATATCGTCCTCTATAACGCATTTGGCATCACTGAGGGCATAGCGGTCGATACGCATGTGAAACGACTGGCCAACCGGCTTGGCCTCACCAGGCACGAAGACCCGGTGAAGATTGAGAAGGACCTTATGGCAATTACACCAAAGGCAGACTGGGGCGACCTCACGCATATGCTGATTGAGCATGGCAGGGCAGTCTGCCAGGCGCGGAAGCCCATGCATGAAAAATGCGTGCTGGCCGATATCTGTCCTTCCCGGGAGATATGAGAGAATACCTTGGACAAACAGCGGATATTTGACTGTATCATTATCGGTGCAGGGCCTGGTGGCCTGCAGGCCGCGATATATCTCGGCCGGTTTAACCGCAGTGTTCTGCTCATTGACCGGGGAGGAGGCAGGACAACGCTTGCAAAAAATATTGAGAATTTTCTTGCTCAAAAGGTGATCTCAGGACAGGAGATTGTTGATATTGGCATGGAGCAGGCAGCAAGCTTCGGGGTCGGGATCGTCCGCGGTGTTGTGGGCAGCGTAAGAAAGGGCCGCGGTGTCTTTGAGGTGAGCACTGAACATGAGATGTATCAGGGGAAATTTGTGGTCGTATCCACAGGCGGCAAAGAGAATATTCCGGATATAGGGAATATCTATAAATTCTTTGCAACGTCTGTTGTCACCTGTATAGATTGCGACGGGTACCACTTTACCGGCAAGAAGTCGCTGATCATCGGCAATTCGATCAGGTCAGCGGACCTTGCCATGGGCATGCGGGAAATGTATTCAAAGGACATGACCCTTGTGCTCTGTACTGACAAGCTGCCCGATGATTACAAGGAAGAGCTGAAGGATGAAGGCATTCGTCTGGTTGTGGGCAGGCCGAAGTGTTTTCATGGCCGCGAGACGGTCGAGTCCCTTGAAATGGAGGACGGCACGGTTATCCCCTGTGAGATGGTAATGTCTCATTTTGGATTTAAACTCAACGATAAGTTCCTCGACGGCCTCAACCTCAAAAAGGAGTCTGACAAGCGGACCTATCAGGTCAACCGGCACTTCGAGTCATCCCTGCAGGGTCTCTATATTGTGGGGCCTCTCAGCGGGCACGATCAGGTTGTGATCGCTGCGGGTGAAGGCGCTGCTGCTGCGCTGGATATCAAGAAACGGCTGCTGGAGATGTAGTGCTGTATATACTGAAACGGAAGCGGTCTACACTTCTACGGTTGAATCATCCCCTAACATGAGACGGAGGGCCTTGTGGCGGTGGTTCCTGAAGACCCGGACGCGCCTGCCGATAAGGCTCTCTTCCATTCTTTCCACATCGATGACCTCGCTGCCGCTCAGAATTACCGAATGCTCTATCGAGGAGTTGACGATCCGGGCATAGTCGCCGATGCTGGTATGCGGACCGATAAAGGAGTTTTCGATTACCGCATTGTGGCCGATAACAACAGGTCCCCGCACGGTGCTGGCCTTGATGGATGAATTCCTGCCGAGGGAGACCCTGCCCAATATCCTCGATGCCTTGTCTATCGTTCCCTCGATCTTTTTCCGTCCCCACTCATCGAGGACAATGGCATTTGCGGTGAGCAGATCGTCTTTTTTGCCTGTGTCGAGCCACCAGTCTTTAAGGACAAAGCTCTTCACGTGATGACCGGTGGAGATAAGCTCCTGGATCGCATCGGTGATCTCAAGTTCACCACGCGTCGAAGGTTTAATCCGGTCAATAGCGCTGTGGATCTTTGATGAGAAGATATAGACGCCGACAAGGGCAAGGTTCGAAGGAGGATTTTCAGGCTTTTCGATAAGCCGGAGAATCGTTCCGTTCTTCCTCACATCGGCAACACCAAACTGTTTGGGATTGTCAACTTCCTTCAGGAGAATGAGAGCGTCTGACCGTTTTTTTTCAAAGTCCAGCACAAATTTTCTGATGTCTGTGCCGATGAGGTTATCGCCAAGGTACATGACAAAAGATGAGTTCTTCAGAAATCTTTTAGAGATCCTTACTGCATGAGCAAGCCCTGCGGGTTTGTCCTGAAGTATATACGTTATCCTGGCCCCCCAGGTCTTGCCCGTACCGACTGTTTCCTTTATCTCATCTCCGGTTTCAGGAGAGATGACAATCCCGATGTCTCTGATCCCGGCATTGACAATGTTATCAATGCAGTAAAAAAGGATCGGCCGGTTTGCAACAGGGACGAGCTGTTTAGCGCCGGAATAGGTAAGTGGCCTAAGCCGTGTGCCTTTGCCGCCGCTGAGAATAAGTGCCTTCATGGGCACTATGATAGCGGAAAGGGTATGCGGAATTCAAACAGCGGAAAGAGTATCTACGGTTTTCCTGTACGGCCGGGGACAGGTCTTTGCTGAGGTGCCACATAAGGCATCTCATCTACAGGCTCGTCCTCTTCATGGTCCTCCTCAGCTGCCTGGGGCTTTGCTGCGTCAGGCAGTTGCCCTGCCGGCTGGGAAGGAGCAGCTGGCCGTGATATCACCGGTCTCCTCCGGGCAGCAGGCGGGATTATTCGTGTCCGGGGACTGGGAGTAACCGTTACAGGTCTCTGAGGCTGCGGCGAATCTGTTGAGGCTGCCGGCCGGCGCGTGACTGTCGCGGGACGCATGGGCTGCCGGGTGGGGACACTGGGCGTTCTTGAGGCATCAATGCCTAAAATTTCGAGTTTGCTGATCATGCCCCCGGTATCATAATGCAGCATGTAGTTGCTTTCTTTCACGAGCGTGAGGAGCCGGAGCACGCCCCGCTCGATTTCAATATCCGTAAACCTGGTATTCAGCTTTCTGCTGAAGACCTCTCCTTTCCCTTCAATCTTGAACCCTGCCTTTGCGGCAACTGCCTTGATAGCAGTTCCGAAATCCACATTTTCAAGCTCCACACTCAGCATGTTGTTTGTTATCTCTACATTGAGAACCTTCCTGGGCGGCTCGGGCTGCGGCTCCTGATCTTCCTGAGCTGCAGGGGCTGCATCAGGCCCTGCAGCCTGGGGCGTTTTTTGCGCAGCTGCCGGTATTGCTGCAATAAAGGCAAGAAGCAGGCAAAGGAATACAGGAAAAAACCTGTCAGACATGCTTCTCCTGCTTCAGTGCCTGCCGCTCGGCTATGATCTTCTGCGCAAGATGGGCGGGCACCTCGTCATAGTGAGAAAACTCCATAGAGTAAAGACCTCTTCCTGATGTCAGACCATGGAGCTGGTTTGCATAGGTGAGCATTTCAGCCATCGGCACCAGGGCATTGATCTTCTGATTGCCGCCCGCCTGAGGCTCAACTCCCTGCACTTTACCTCTCTTTGAGTTCAGATCACCGATGATTGCGCCTAATGACTCTTCAGGTATGGTTATCTCGGTCTTCATCATCGGCTCAAGGAGCACGGGTTTTGCTTCCTGCACAGCCTTCTTTATCGCCATGGAGCCTGCTATCTTGAACGCCATTTCAGAAGAGTCAACCGTGTGATACGAGCCGTCAGTGAGCGTAACGCGAAGGTCGACCGTCTGATAACCGGCAATAACTCCGTCATGCATCGCCTCGATGACACCCTTCTCAACAGCAGGGATATATTGACGCGGGATTGAGCCGCCGACGATCTTGTCCACAAACTCAAAGCCTGAGCCGCGCGGCAGCGGCTCAACCGTGATGTGGCAGTCGCCGTACTGACCTTTTCCGCCCGACTGTTTCTTGTACTTACCCTGAACTTTGGCCGAGCCATGGATAGTTTCACGGTACGGGATCTTCGGCGCCTTCATCTCGATCTCCACGCCGAACCTTCTCTTTAGACGATCGAGCATAACCTGGATATGCACCTGTCCCATGCCGGAGATGAGCATCTCCTTGGATTCCTCATCCCTGCTGAATCTGAGTGTCGGGTCTTCTTCGAGGACCTTGTGCAGGGCAACACTCACCTTCTCTTCATCACCCTTGGATTTTGGCGCTATAGCATAGGAGATGATCGGATTTGCAAACTTAACCTTATCGAAGATGACAGGTTTTGCCTCATCGCAGAGCGTATCGCCGGTGTTCGTTTCCTTCAGTTTTGCAACGACGGCTATTTCTCCTGCGCCAAGCGTCTGGACCGGTACGTGCTTCTTGCCCTGAAGGTAAAAGACCTGTCCGACCCGCTCCCTGGTGTCAGCCGTGGCATTATAAACTGCCGAGTCTGC
Source organism: Nitrospirota bacterium (assembly GCA_016217675.1). Taxonomy (GTDB): domain Bacteria; phylum Nitrospirota; class Thermodesulfovibrionia; order Thermodesulfovibrionales; family UBA6898; genus UBA6898. The sequence goes on along the minus strand of JACRHC010000051.1, from coordinate 67,058 downwards.
CTTGAGCGTTCCTGAATAGACCCTGAAGAGAGAGAGCTTCCCTGCATAGGGGTCTGCGATAGTCTTAAATATAAAGGCAGACATAGGCTCTGTTTCTGAGGGTTTTCTGAAGATCAGTCCGCCATCCTTGGGATTTTTTCCGCTGATCGGAGCGATCGTTGCCATCTCAACCGGCGAAGGAAGGCAGAGTGCGATCGTATCGAGCAGGTTTGATGTCCCAATGTTCCTGGTGGCTGCACCGCAGGAGACCGGGATATACTTTCGCGAAAGTGAGCCTTCCTTGATGCCTCCCAGTATCTCGTCCGGTGTAGGTTCTATTCCCTCAAGATACCTTTCGAGCAGGGCATCGTCAGACTCAGCAATCTTTTCTACCAGTTTCTTTCTGTATTTTTCAGTCTCGTCCATAAGATCTGCCGGAATATCCTGCTCCGTGATCTTGTTGCCGCTCTGAATGAAGGCCTTCATTTGGACAAGGTCGATGATGCCGGTGAATGAGTCGCCGGAGCCGATCGGTATCTGAAGAGGGACCGGTTCTGTCTCAAAGGATTTCTGTACCTCATCAAGGGCGCGCTCGAAATTGGCCGTATCCTTGTCCATCTTGTTGATAAAGACGATCCTTGGTATCTCATATTCGCAGGCATATTTCCAAACCCTTTCGGTCTCTGCCTTGACGCCTGAGATAGCGCTCACGAGGATGACCGCTCCGTCAACAACCCTGAGGCAGCCCTTGGTGTCCTCAATGAAGTTGATGAAACCGGGCGTGTCCACTATATTTATCCTGTATTTGTTCCAGTTGCAGAAGGCGAGAGATGACGTGATGCTGATCTTTCTGTCGATCTCCTCCGGCTCAAAGTCAGTAACGGTTGTGCCGTCCTGAACATTACCGAGCCGGTCGGTCATTCCTGAACTGAAGAGCATAGCCTCTGCAAGAGAAGTCTTTCCCGCTCCGCTATGGGCGATTAGTGCGACATTTCTGATGTTTCCCACTTCAAAATTAGCCATAAAACCCCCTCATTAATATATAGTGACAGGCGATGGTTGTCAGTTTCAGCAATTAAACCCCTAATCTAAGATCTGCCTCACGTATGTTACGGCAATATCTCTTCAATTACCGGTGTTGATGAGGTCTTCTTTGTCTGGGTACCTGACCAGATCTTTACCAGTATAAATGATGCGATCAGAAAACTGAATCCGAATATAGCAGAGAGGGAATCTGTATCCAGAGCTGGGAAAAAGCCTGGCATCACTTCCTTGCCGATGATTGCCCCGATCACCAGCATTAAAGCAGGAAAGCCGTAAATGACCATGGAACCCTTCATATACGCATAGGTATGCACCATGACTCTTACCTGCTGGCCAACAACCGCGCCTGCCTTATTGAGCGCCTCGATCTCCATGGACTGATCACCTGTCACGCAGGTGTTTGAGGAGCAGCCTTGTCAGGAACTTTTCCTTGGTACAGAGACCCGCGCGTGCATACCCTCGACGCTCATTACTGTGCCGATTTCTTCGATCATACGGAATTTTACCATAAGGGGTTTTAAAAAAGCTGTTGGGGATTTCATGCTGAATATGGGTAGAATAGGCGGTATGTAAACTCAATTAGGGGGTCCGATATGATAAAACTTGTGCTTCTGAGGCACGGCGAAAGCATCTGGAATAAGGAAAACCGCTTTACGGGCTGGACAGACGTTGATCTGTCTGAAAAAGGCATAGAAGAGGCGAGGCAGGCAGGCAGGGAACTCAAGGCGAACGGTTTTGGTTTTGACCTTGCGTATACCTCTGTGCTCAGGAGGGCGATCAGGACATTATGGCTGGTTCTTGATGAGATGGACCTCATGTGGATACCTGTCAATAACTCCTGGCGTCTCAACGAGAGGCATTATGGAGCGCTTCAGGGCCTGAACAAATCTGAAATGGCTGCCCAGTACGGGGAAGAACAGGTGCGTATATGGAGGCGAAGCTATGATGTTATGCCTCAGCCACTCGACAAAAGCGACAGCAGATACCCCGGCAAGGACCCGAGGTATGCCGGGTTAACAGAGAACGATATTCCGCTTACCGAGAGCCTGAAAAGTACGGTTGCGCGGTTTGTACCTTACTGGCAGGAGACCATTGTTCCGCAAATCTCAGCAGGCAAGAGGGTGCTCATAGCAGCACACGGCAACTCGTTACGCGCACTGGTGAAGCACCTCGACAATATCTCTGATAACGAGATCGTGGGCATGAACATCCCTACAGGCATTCCCCTTGTGTACGAGCTTGATGAGATGCTCAGGCCGATCAGACATTATTACCTTGGCGATCAGGAAGCGATAGCAGGGGCCATGGAAAAAGTTGCGAATCAGGGGAAGAAATAAATCATGTCGATTCGGATGGATGGACATTCTTCTATAATAATATGAACAATAAGATCAGGGTCGGCATCAGCTCCTGTCTCCTTGGCGAGCAGGTCCGCTATGATGGCGGCCACAAGCTTGACCATTATCTGAAGTATACTCTTGGTGAGTATGTGGAATGGGTGGCTGTCTGCCCTGAGGTGGAAGCAGGTCTGCCTGTCCCGAGAGAGCCAATGCGGCTTGTCGGAGATCCTGAGTCGCCTCGTCTTGTGATGATCAAAACAGGGATCGACCTCACAGAGCGTATGCAGGAATGGTCAGAGAATAAGCTCCGGGAACCGGAGATGACTGACCTTCGCGGATTTGTGTTCAAGAGCGGTTCGCCAAGCTGCGGTGTAAAGGGCGTTGAAGTTTTCAGTCCTTCAGGACAGCTGAACGGCAGAGGAACAGGTTTTTTCTGTGCAGTATTTATGAAGCGGTTCCCGCGCGCTTTGGTTGCAGATGAAGTGGGCCTTCAGGATACGGAATATCGCAGTAAATTCATTGACCTGATTGGCTGTTTTCGATGATGCTGTATCAGAAACACTGGCTTAAACTATTGCAAGCTGATCTGCTCGACTTCCATGCATCTTCACCGCAGATAGCGATTCGTGGGGCCGCCACAGTCGGCAGAATTATCGAAGGCACAGCTGCCGAGGTGTGGGCGACCAATTTCGGGCAAGCCGGGATTGCTAAACGTGATTACGACGTATACTTTTCCGAAAGTAAAAAAGCCTTTGGAATCTTAGTTGAAACTGTATAGGGCCAAATAAGTGCAAGTTGTCAGCGCCCAAGGACTATCACTCGTCAGACCTTAGGACTCTTATAGACCAGACTCTTTCGATCAATAGCTTCGCAAATCTGGTCATAATGACGACCGTTTCTGTTGACTACAGATGCTCCCTTCGGAGCCAAGACAGCATGAATAGCATCGCCACATTCCCAGCACTTAATTTCATCCTGAGACTTATTGCTGAATTTCATCGAGGTTCGATGAATCCGTTTCTTGATGATAAAGTTGAGAGCAGCTTCTCTCTTTTTCGTCTCATCGTCTTTGCCGGTACCGTGCAGTTTCCTGAGATTATTCAGAATAACTTTGAAGCCATCCTCATTGTTCTGGAAGAATTTCTGGATCTCGCACTCAAAGCCTGATTGAGAGCACCTCGATGGTTTATTATCGAAAAGCTCACCATTCAGCACCGGGCTCTTTAAATCAACGAAGCACTTCATGGGATTAATAAGCTCATCTACCATCTTGTCGATTTTAGGGAGAAACATCCTTATCCATGATCTAAGAAAATATATCATTTGCTTTCTATGGATATCTCCTAAATGGATATTGCCGTATTTTTTCTTAAGATCGTCAGGTCGCTGAGAGTCTATTTTCTCAAAATAGACTCTCAGCGTATCAAGGACGGCCCCCAGATAATAACGCTTGGGAGAGGATGCCAGGTTTGCAGCAAACTGTTGCACTTGAGCAAATGAAGAGCATTCCACGGCCTTGTTATGGAGAAGAACGAGATTGTAAAGAAAACCTCTCTTTATCTCCATCTTCACATACTGCGATGATATCGATTTTTCTGATGATTTGATGAGCGACAACAACTCTGGAAAGGACTTGAAGGCGGCGTCTATAGCGGCAGTAGTCTCTAAGTATAAAATCTCACCCAATAATATCAACCTCAGCCAAAGGGCCTGCGAGCCCAAATTGATCATCGAGGATGGAAAGGATTTCCATAATAGTAGTCTCTCTCACGCTTATATCCTTTTTGATGAAATCCAGGATCTTCCTTAAAGCAATAATTTGTTCGAGCGTGCAAGGCTTCGTAACGTTTCCGAGGAGTGCAACCTTCAAGGCGGTACCAACCTCTCCGATGTTGCTGCCACCAATATTGATGTAGTCCAACTCAAAAGGCATCCGCCGAAAGAGAGTCATTTCGGTTTCCCGAGCCACCTCATCTTCATAAATCTGGATCGCATTGACGAGGTATTTATCATATTCATTAATTACCTTGTAGATTCTTGCTATTCCGGAGGGTACAGATTCATCAGAACGAAGAGGCCGATAGAGGCTTTCCGCTGACATCATTTGGCCTTCAAACTTACTGACGGTATTTAAGATGTTGGTTGCAAAATCGGTAATCTCTGTGCTGATAGTCGGTGCATATGTAGCCATCCGCGCACTTTGGTCGATTACCTCACCTCTGATGTTTCGTAGGGATTCAGCAATTTGAGAGACAGGTGTTGTTTCACTATCTGCTATGATATTATCTGTTTTCATTTGTTTTACTTTAGGAGCCCGCTGATCAGGGATTCCATGTCCTTGATGTTCTTCTTGATCAACTCATGTGCCTTAACATTGCCGCTATCAACAGGCTTCATTGTATAAAAATCTACGTCGACAGCTAACCCTGAAAGAATGAATTTGGATGCATCGTATTTTATGGGCTTGGGTAACTGTAATAAATTCAGAGTTCTGTTCACATGCCCGAGACTGATGCCATATCCAACTTCATCATCCCTAGTAATTTGAAATTTGATATTCGCACTTTTTAAAGTGTCGCCCATCTGAGATACTTTTTCTTGAGGAATATTGAAAAAGCCGGTATTCTTCATTAACTCCAATGACTCTTTTTCATCGTCTATTTTTAAAATATAAATAAATCTGTTTCCCACTCTGGTATATGCACTGATCTCAAGGGTTTTACAGATCCTATCTATAGCAAAATCGCCGAATTCGCCTATATCAGAGATGCCTGAAGGATACTGCTGATTCAATACTATGCGTGCCGGAGAAAATGCCAAAGATATCTGGGTGTCAGGTAGGACGATTTTTGTTTCATTGACCGCGACGCTTTCGGCTGTAGCTGAAGGATATTTGGCAAAGATATCGCGCAATATGGATCCACATTTATCTATGTATAGAAAGGCATTCTCGAACCTGAGTTCGAGCGTTAGCTGTTCAAGCAATAAATCTGAAAAGTTAAACATAGATCCTCACGCAGAGAGATAGGTATGGCACTATTATATTACACATTGTCATAAGGTCAAGCCGCGTGTAGGATAATACATTCCCCCCTGATTCTTCAATGGGCAAGAGCTCATTTCCTTGAAGCTGCGATGAAGGTGATAATCTTTTGGTAATGGAAAGTCCATATTATTGTTATGCCGAAGTCTTTAACCCCTCAAGAGAAGCTTTTCGAACAGCTCCAAACGTTCGCTGATCCGCCTCTATCGGCAAATATGCGCAGTCCGGAGTGTTTTCGTGATTGAATCACTATCATTGTCTGATGAGGGAAGTGTGGAAGAGTCTCAGGATCAGTGCAATCAGTCTGCAGCTGTAAAAGACCTCTCCGGCATGAGGGGATTTTTCAGGATGCACGGTGGCCAAACTTCAAAAATTATACAGTGAAAAGCCACTGTCCCTATTGTATAATATTGCTGAGAAGGAGAACTGATGCCGACAATCTCAATGTTCTTCGGAATAATTATTTACATGTATTTTTACGACAACAAGAAGCACAATCTGCCACATTTCCACGCAGCCTATGGAGAAGACGATGCAGTTTTTTCAATCGCAGATGGTGAGGTTCTCGAAGGGAGTATGCCCAAAAACAAGCAGAGGCTGGTTCAGGCGTGGATTGAGATTCATCGGGAAGATCTTATGACAGATTGGCGCCTTGCGGTAAGCGGGCAAAGCCCTATGCCCATAAAACCATTGGAGTGACCATGAAAAAAGTGATAAGCGTAAAACCGATTGAGGGGAAAAAAGTCGAGATTGTTTTTTCAGACGGGGTAAGCGGTGTCTTTGACGTAACGCCCTATATCAGAAGTGATTTTTTCAGGCGGCTTGAAGACGAGCAATATTTCAGGCAAGTGAGTTTGTTCTTCAGCGGTATCGGCTGGCCGGAAGGGCAGGACCTTGGACCGGATACAATAGAGGCTGAACTGCAAATAACGTCGCTCTGTCGCTGATCCTCCAGAGGGGTAAAGGTTAATGACAATTATGGCAAAAAAAGCAGGGCAGTCAAGAGTGTTTTCGTGATAGAAATAAAATCATTGTCTGAGGAGGGAAGTGTGGAAGAGCCGCAGAATCAGTGCAATCAGTCCGCAGGCGCAAAGAGCTCTCAGGCATCAGGGGATTCTTCACGAAGCACGGCTCGAATATTGGTCTGGTGGCGCTTATCGGTTATGTGATACTGCTTGGCATCGGCGTGACAGCCGAGGTGCTTAAGATCCACTGGATCCTTGACTTGTGGATCTGGTTACCGCCAGGTAAATTTAGATAGCAATCCGATCCAGTCTCCAGGACCGCAGAAAATCAATCTTACAGTCCCAGCTCCTTTTTCAGCCATGCCCTGATATCCTCGGTAATGGCATACATGCCGTGGGATGGCGGCTCTGACGGATCTGTTATGGCCTTCTCAAGAAACTCTGCCGGGACCTCGTCGATCTTGCCGATTGTGGTGGTGATGTCGGTATTGCCGACCTTCATGACCATCAGGGCCGGCGGGTTGCACTGTGACTCGATATAGAACATATAGCCGGCTATCTTCCTGAGTTTTTCCAGATCTTCAGCCTTTGCGTGGAAACGAGGCTCCATGACCATGCACGGGGTAACATCAAACTTGATCTTTGTGAGGATATCAGGCCGTTTCCTGATCTCCTTCACCCCCTGAAGCTCCCAAATACTCTTCTCCTCTGTATCTTCCTGATCCATTGTCATCTCCTTTGTGGTCTCCGCTCCGGCACAACGCCATGAGGGACCGTATTGTTATTCCAGGCCTGTGAAACATATAAAGAGCAGAAACAGCTCCCGAAAGCTTTTATATCATCATCCCGGTATCTGCAGGGACAGATGATATCCTCGTCACGTTCCCTGAACCCCGACGCCAGCCTGCAGGGGCAGGAGCGATACCCATACCGCTCTTCGTTTTTCAGGAGACCGGCAAGAATGTCGAGGACAAATTCTTTATCACTGTTCAGCTGAATGCCGAGCGAAGCTGTATAGTTCGAAAGGATATCGTACAGATGTTCAGCAGTGACGGCCATGCTACAGCAGTTTTGCCCTCAGTGCATCGGCGTCATACCCTGCGATCACCTCTTCGACCACGGTAGTCGGATAGGAAGCCTGCGGGTTATGTTTTGCAAGTTCCCTTGTTGCAGCCCACTGCTCGGAACCATCGAGTGTATCAACCTCAATCAGCGTATAGACAATCCCGTTTTCCTCAAGAAATGTCTTCACCTTCTTGCAGGCAGGGCAGGTGCTTAATGTGAATACGGTAACTTTCTTTGTCATAGTCCTGCGCGGAAACGCTTAAGGTCTTCATTATATCATAGAGCCGAGGCTCTTATCCCCAGGTTATCCTATTCAAGCACTTCATGGTAACATTCATGAATATTGAACCGAATAGGATGGAACACTTGCCGATGAAACCCGGAAACATATTCATTCATCATGACGGGGCTTTGGGCGACACGCTTCTTTCGCTGCCCTGCATCAGCATTATCAGGGAGTCTGCCTCTCATATCCACATGGCAGGCCGAAGGGATGTGGTCTGTTTCCTGAAAGAAGCCGGAATTGCTGACGAGGTTTCATCTGCTGACCGGGGGCTCTATTGTTCGCTCTATACTGGATCATTAGATGAAGCCCTCGCGTCATTTCTTTCCGGATTTGATATGTCCTTCATCTTTACGGTCAATGCTGAATCACAACTTGTCAGAAATGTAAGGAGTGTTATTCCCGGTGCACAGGCGATCCTGACTATTCCGCCGGAGACTAACCCTGAACATGCAGCTCAATTCAGGGCCAGGCAGTGCGGCAATGGCGAAGGTGCAGCGCAGAGAAATATCACGATCCGCGTTCCGGATAAAGAAAAAATATGGGCGGCCGACCTTCTGAGAAGGCAGGGCTGTCTATTTCCCGGATGCAGACTCATCATGGTCCATCCTGGAAGCGGCGGCAGGAAGAAATGCTGGCCCCTTGAAGACTATGCTCTCCTGATCAGGCTCGTCATGAGCGACCCGCTTCTTTTCTGCCTGGTACTATCGGGTCCTGCTGAAGACGCGGAAACAGTGCGGGCGCTGGAGCAGTTGGCGGTGAGTGACAAAAGGATCGTCCATCTTCATGATGCACCCTTGATTCGTATTGCCGCATTGTTTGAAAGGGCGGGCTGCTATATCGGTAACGATTCCGGTGTCAGTCACCTTGCCGGTATCATGAAATGCAGGGGGATGGTATTATTCGGTCCTACGGACCCGGGGATATGGAAGCCAACAGGCAACTCACTGGAGGTCCTTCATTTTGAAGGTGCAAGCCATACTGCTCTTGCCGGGAAGATTCATAGGAGGGTGAAAGAGCTTTATTATTGAAAGATGCGATAGTAATGTCCTGTTATTTGTCATTCCGGCTGGTCCGGAATCTTTCTTTGAACTTCTCAGAAGAACCGCTGCGGAGGCGGAATCTGCTGCAGGTTCATGCCTTTCAGCATCAATAAGGGAATCATGCAGGCTGCGCCGACAATGGCTATGATGATGAGGGGAAGGACAATATACCCGAGCGTTGCAATGCTTAGCCATTTAAACTTCTCACCTGAGGTTTTCGGATAGTCAAAAGGGGCCGGATTAAGTGCTCTCAGGTCCTCATACATGAGATAGGAGTAGATCATGGTGAACGGGGCCATGAGAAAGGAAAGGATTATGCCGAGAAATGGGACCAGGCCGAGGCCTGTGGAGATAGCCCATATAACAAGAAATCTGATGAAAACGTCAAACCACCTGTCTTTAACATATGCCTTGCTCTTGAGCAGGGCATTCATGCCGGCTATATTCTCGGTTGCCAGTATATACTGTGAAAAGCTGAACCAGATGGTAAAGATAATCCCGGGAATGATAAAAAGAAGATACCCTCCGGCAATCAGATAAGCAATGATCGAGAAAAGCCAGAAGAAAGCCCAGAGTTTTTTCCATCCTGCGGCAAGAGCCTCTCTGATGCTCAGGGAACTGTCTGCAACTGCGACGATGAGCGCGGCAAGCGGCCAGAACATGGCGGTCATGCCAAGGGTGAACCCGGTGAGCAAAGATATCGCAAGGATCGGGGTTTTGTATGCAGGGAGCTGCAGCACGAAAAGAGCACCGACGCCGGCAAATGCAGCTATGCTGGTGATCAAGAAGGCTATCGAGAGGAGCTGCAGCGGCAGCAATACCCCGATCCGGGCCTTAAAAAGTTCCCAGGATCTGGTGAGAAGATCGCCTATCTCTGACAGGCCGTTTGGAGGTGCCGGGCTTGTCTGCATTGGCGATGAAGGCAGATCAGGCTCAGGTTTTTCAGTGTCCCCGGAACGCCCTTTCCCCTGATTTTGTTTGAGCTTTTCGGCTTTCCAGCGCTCGTATTCTTCACGGTTCTTGAATTCAGGCATGGTCTATCATCTGATGAAGGCGGCGGAGGATATCAGCATGATTTATTAGGCAGCGGCAGTGATAATCTGAAGGTGGTCCCATCGGCTTCGGAGGTGGTGAAGTCGACCTTTCCGCCAAGCACGCCTTCCCCAAAGAGCTTCATGGCATAGGTCCCGATCCCGCGTCCGCGGTCGCCCTTGGTGCTGTAATGGCGCTGAAATACCCTCCTTGCAACATCATCAGAAATTACCTGCCTGCTCCAGACATGAAATGTCAGATCCTGATCGTGGCCAGCCCAGATTTTTACTGTGCCACCTTCTGGTGTGGCCTCAAAAGCATTAGTGAGCATGTTCGTAATTACCCGCAGTACAAGATGAAGATCTGACTTGATAAGTACGCAGGGAATATTCTCCGGAAAAAACAGGATCTTGTTCTTTGCTGCGCTATGGCCTGCAAAGATTGTCTGCAGCTCACGGAGGACGTCGTGAGTAGTGAAGTCCTGCGCTTCGCTTGTATACGTCTGCTGTCCGGGTTGCGACAGGGCCCTCTGGATATCGACTTCTTTTGTCAGGTGATGGGACATCTGCCGGATCTGCCTGGCGAGCCTGTTCTTCCCCTCCCCATCCCTGAATTCCATCAGTTCGCTTGCCCTCCTGATGGCAGTGATGGTACTGCTGATGTCATGAAAAAAGGCCCACTCCAGCGCCGCCCAGCTCTCCTCAAGGGTAATGTTCTGTATAAAGAGAAGGACGAACCGGGTTCCTTCAAGGAATATCGGGCATGCCCTGACACGGAGACAGAGATCAATCTGTTTGCCGTCTTTGCTGACCGTAGCAACGCACTTTTGCTCCTGCGGGCCATTGGATGAAAGACTTGTTACAATCGCAATCGCAGCGCCGCAGGTAGAACAATAGCGCGAGGTACCGCAGCCGCCCGGCATTTCATGGGCATGGATACAACCGATTGCCTCGCCGGGTCTGAGCCCCAGCAGACTGCGAGGGTCTTCAATACCGATCATATCAAGAAGCGCATTATTGACTGCGAGGATCTGGCGATGTTCGTTAAGGACAGCGATAAGGCCGCCAACAGTCTTAAGAAGGCCGTCAACAATTGGGTTGCTGCTCGCTTCATGGATATCACGATACAGTTCTCCTGGCGTTGCCCGCTCCGGCGATGCAAAGTGCGTTTCCATAACATCCCCCCTCAACGAGTCTCCTTATTCTATAAGCATTATATGACAGAATGCTCCGGGATGCGAGAGAAAAAATACCAGGAAAGAATGGGATGTGACCTGAGAGCCTTATACTTTCCGTAAATCAGGACCAAGGCCATCTTCCGGGCATCTCAGGCCAGCTTGTAATTGAAGCATCTGACAGCATCGGCAATCAGACAGTCGATGAGCTTGACCTCGAAAGCGGACGCATGCAAGAGACGAAATGAGCCCTGTCCCTGCGGCAGCGGAAAGAAGTTCAGGAAATGCTGTGGCATGGCCCATTAAGCGGCTTAGACGGCTCAGACAGGTAAAACGGTTCGTTACTCATTCAGGAGCAGGGATAAAAGACCATTCTATTTAGTATAATAATAAATATATGAAACGTATAACGATCCTCGGGTCAACCGGCTCGATCGGCCAGAGCACACTCGATGTCATCTCCCGGAACCGTTCAGACTACAGGGCAGTTGCGCTTGTCGCAGGCAGGAACATCAACCTTCTTGAAGACCAAATAACCGCATTCAGGCCTGAAGTTGTGGCTGTTGCTGACGAGAAGATGGCAGAAAAGCTTGCGACGCGGGTCCGCGGCACAAAGATCCTTTTCGGGCCTGACGGTATCAACCAGGCTGCTGCCCACGAAACTGCTGATATGGTGGTCTCTGCCATTGTCGGCTCTGCCGGACTGCTTCCGACCCTTACTGCCATACGTGCAGGCAAGGATATCGGCCTTGCCAACAAGGAGGCCCTTGTCATGGCAGGAAGCCTCGTCATGGCCGAGGCAAAGAGAAATGGGGTCAGGATCATTCCTGTGGACAGCGAACACTCGGCAGTATACCAGTGCCTCGAAGGACGGAAGAAGGATGAGGTCAGGAGGATCGTGCTGACCGCTTCAGGCGGTCCTTTTGTGAACAGGGCCAAAGACGAACTTGACGACATAACTGCAGAGGATGCGCTGAAGCACCCGAACTGGTCCATGGGCAGGAAGATATCGATAGATTCTGCAACGCTGATGAACAAGGGGCTTGAGGTGATCGAGGCCTGCTGGCTCTTTGATCTTTCCCCTGACCATGTCGACGTGCTGATCCATCCGCAGAGCATTGTGCATTCGATGGTGGAGTTCAGGGACAGGACCTTTCTTGCCCAGATGTCCATGCCTGATATGCGCGCTCCGATTGCGTATGCGCTCTCCTGGCCTGACCGGCTCGATCTCCCTCTGCAGGGTCTTGAGCTTGAGAAGCTCGGTCAGCTTACGTTTAAGAAGCCTGATTACGAAAGTTTCCCTTGCCTTACGTATGCGTATGAAGCAATACGTCAGGAGGGGACCGTTCCTGCTGTACTCAATGCAGCGAACGAGGTGGCTGTGCATGCGTTTCTCGATAAGGCTATCGGGTTTAATGATATTCCTGCGATCATCAGGAAAACGGTCACAGGGCATGCAGTTATTCTGCATCCCTCGCTTGATGATGTGCTCGCAGCAGACAGTTGGGCCCGGCTTGCAGCGGAGTCCTCGATTAAGGAGATACTGAAATGATGCTCATTTACGCAGCAGTACTGTTAGGCATACTCGTCTTTGTGCACGAGTTAGGCCATTTTATTTTTGCAAAGTCCCTTGGCATAAAGGTCCTGAAATTTTCGTTGGGTTTCGGTCCGAAGATCATCGGCAGGAAATACGGCGAGACAGAATACCTGCTCTCTGCGTTTCCTCTTGGTGGGTATGTGAAGATGTTAGGCCAGTCTGATACGCCGGAAGAGGAAGAAGTGATTTCTGAGGAAGAAAAGCACAGGGCCTACAATTTCCAGCCCATCTGGAAGCGGTTCTGTGTGGTTTTTTCCGGACCGTTTTTCAACCTCTGTTTTGCCGTGCTCATCTTCTTTGCGGTATTCATCAACGGTGTGCCGTACATGCTTGCTGAAGTTGGTGATATCACGCCCAATTCTCCGGCTGCTCAGCAGGGAGTTATGAAAGGGGACAGGGTCATAGAGGTCGATGGAAGGCAGATCATCCGATGGGATGAGATGACAGAGATCATCCATGAACAGCCGGGTAAAGAGCTGACCATCAAGATCGACAGAGGCGGGAGCATCCTCACCCTTATGGTGCGGCCGGAGAAGAAGGTGGTCAAGAACCTTTTCGGTGAGGATAAAGAGGTGGGTCTTATCGGCATAGCGCCGTCGGGGAAGACCGATATAAAAAAGACGGGGATTATCAGTGCCTTCACTCTTGCCGTTTCACGCACCTGGGATATTTCAGAGCTGACGCTGGTTTCGATGGTGAAGCTGGTTCAGCGGATCATTCCTGCCGACACGATCGGCGGCCCGATCATGATATTTCAGATGGCAGGCCAGCAGGCGAGCCACGGTGCGATGAGCTTCTTCACCTTTATGGCGGTTATCAGCATCAATCTGGGCGTGCTAAACCTTTTGCCGATCCCTGTGCTTGACGGCGGACATCTCCTGTTTATGGGCATTGAGGCAATCAGGAGAAAGCCGCTCAGCGATAAGGTGATCATCATCTCGCAGAAGGTCGGCCTTGTGCTGCTGCTCAGCCTTATGGCCTTTGCCTTTTACAATGATATTGTAAGGCTTATCACCGGAAAGACCTTCTGAGCATGGCCCCTATTCTCAGGCTCAGGATCTATTACGAGGATACTGACTGCGGCAATGTCGTCTATTATGCGAACTACCTGAAATACTGCGAGCGCGCCAGGACCGAATTTCTTGAGTCAAAGGGCATCAGCATGAAACAGCTCATAGAAGACGGCATATTCTTTGTCGTTGCCGAGGCATCCCTTAAATACTATTCTCCCGGCAGATATGGCGATATCCTTGCCATCGAAACGGTCGTCGACCGCGTCGGTCCTGCATCCATCAGCTTCAGCCATGAGATCAGGCGTGACGCAACCAACGAGCGACTGGTGCATGCAGAGGTGAAACTCGGATCTGTGAACCCTCAGATGAAGCCTTTGCGGCTGCGGCAGGATATTATGCAGGCGGTCAAGGAAGGGGGACAGGGATGATCAAGCCCGCTGCGCTGATCAAACAGACATCTGCCGGAGGGGTCATCTTCAGGAGGCTTGCAAACGGCATAGAGATAGCCCTTGTTTCCGTGAAGGGTGGCAAGGCCTGGTGTCTTCCGAAAGGTATCGTTGACAAAGGAGAGACGCCTGAGATGACTGCGGTGAGGGAGGTCAGGGAAGAGACAGGTCTGACCGGAAGGATTGTAGACAAGCTCGGAGATATTAACTACTGGTACTACATAAAGGGTGAGAATGCGAAATGCAGGAAGTCGGTCTCCTTTTATCTCATGGAGTATTTGAGGGGCAATACCGCAGACCACGACGCTGAGGTTGACAGTGCTGAGTGGTTTTCCCTTAATACTGCCCTTGAGAAGATCAGTTACCGGGGCGACCGGTCGATCCTGGAGAAGGCAAACGCAAGGCTGAAGGAGTCGGAGGCATAGCGCGATATTATTTCGATAGCATTGGGATATATCCGGAGAGGGCATCGCGTCTTCTCTTTTTTCATGTTGAGTAGGGTTGTTCCTCCCCTTACTAAGGGGAGGCGAGGTGGGGTTTTAATAGCATTTTGTTCATAACCTCCCCCCAACCCCTCCTTGCTAAGGAGGGGAGGCTAAAACAAAACCGGAGCAAGAGCAGGAATGGCTATCATGAAAAAAATACAGGACAGGCAGTCTATAAAAAAAATATGCGAAAGGCTCAGGAAAGACGGCAAAAAGATCGTCTTTACAAACGGCTGTTTTGATATCCTTCATGCCGGTCATGTGCGGTATCTGAACCGGGCAAGGAAGCTGGGCGATCTCCTTATCATAGGACTTAATTCGGATGCCTCGGTCTCAGGCATCAAGCCCGGCAGGCCTGTCAATGCCGAGAAGAACAGGGCAGAGGTCCTCTCAGGTCTTGCCTCTGTTGATTACATTGTGATCTTCCGTGAAAAGACCCCATACAACCTTATCAAGGCAGTGAGGCCTGACGTCCTCGTCAAGGGCGGCGACTGGAAGCCTCAGGATATCGTAGGCGCAGACATTGCAAAAAAGACCCTCAGCCTTCCGTTCGTCAAAGGGCTTTCCACGACCCGGATCATCGAGAAGATTTTACAATCAGCGCAGCCGTCTTGAACCTCCATTCATATCTGAAAAAAAGATTTCAGCCGCTCCTTGAGGGCAATGACCGCGTCTATAATCTCACCGGATCATCTGCTGCAGCTCTGCTTGCCCTTGCCCCCGGCCCCTTTGTAGCGATCGACAAGGACAACGAGAGCGCAGAGGCACTGAAGAAGGACATTGATTTCTACAAACAGCTTTTTCCGTCCAGGAAAGTCCTTTTCATGCCCGAGGCAGAGGGGCCTGAACTTGCAGGCGAACGTGCAGGGATCATACTCGGCATGGGGTCTGAGGATTCACTTGTCACCTCATTTCAGAACCTGCATGCAGGGTTCTGGGACAGGGAACTGCTGGATGAGCAGCTGCTCCGGGCACGTGTCAGGGCGCAGCAGGACCGATCTGCCTTTGAACAGGCCCTTCTGGACCTCGGATACAGGTCAGTCTCGATGGTAACGGAAAAGGGTCAATACAGCCAGAGGGGCTGGATCATTGATGTGTTTCCCTCAACGTCTGAATATCCTGTGCGCGCAGAGTTCTTTGGCGACGAGATTGAACAGCTCAGGATGTTCGATGTTGAGAGCCAGAAATCAATCAAAGACGTCGATGCTATCACCATCTTTCCTGCAGTAGAGCCTGAACTGAGCTGGGGATTCAAGGATATAGCCGGTGACCGGCGCTGGTACTGTCTTTTTTCGCCTGACGACAGAGAGCTTCTTCCCCGGCAGACAACATTTCTCTCACGGTATTCCTTTGAATCCGGGAGCCTGCCTGACGAAACGCCTGATGCGGATCTGCCTGCCATACGTCAGGTCAATGCAGGGCTTCCTTCTTTGAGCGGCCTTGGCATCCTGCCTGAGGAGCGGAAAAGTCTTGAGGCATTGCCCGAGACCCTGAGGAGGATTGCGGAAGGGCAGAGGGTGCTGATCTTCCTTCCCTCCGCTGGTCAGGCAGAAAGGCTGCGGGATCTCTTCAGGGAACAGGAGATCGAACTGCCCCGTATTGCGATGCAGGACCTGCCTGCCTTTGAAGGCCGGCTTTCGATCACCGAAGGGAAACTGTCCTGCGGCCTTCATATTGAAGGGCTGCTTATCCTGACAGAACGTGAGATCTTTGGCGAGCGCCGAATATACCGCCAGCAGAAGAGATCCAAGGTCGCAAATCTCCTTGCCTCGCTCGATGACATAATCCCCGGCGATTTTGTTGTGCATCGCGACCATGGTGTGGGCAAATTCTCAGGTATTGTCAGAAGGCAGAGCGGGTCAACTGAACTTGAACTGATGCAGCTCGAATATCAGGACGGCAGGCTCTATATCCCTATCCAGAATATCGAGGCGCTCTCAAAATACCGGTCGGAGGAGGGCGTTGTCCCGAACATGGACAAGCTTGGCGGCAAGACCTGGGAAAAGAAAAAGGAACGGGCGCGGAAAAAAGTCCATGAACTTGCTGAAAAACTTGTTGCCCTGTACGCAGGCAGAAAGGTTGCCCGCGGTTTTACCTTTACCCCTGACACTGAGCTTCACCGGGAGTTTGACGGCTTCTTCCCGTATGAGGAGACGCCTGACCAGCTGACCGCCATTGCAGATATCAAGCGCGATATGGAGTCTGAAAAGCCCATGGACAGGCTCCTTTGCGGCGATGTGGGGTACGGCAAGACTGAGGTGGCAATGCGGGCTGCCTTCAAGGCAGTGTACGATAACCGGCAGGTGGCAGTGCTGGTGCCGACTACCATCCTTGCAGAGCAGCACTATCGCAATTTCAGGGAGCGGTTCTCAGGCTTTCCGGTCAGGATCGACCATGTCAGCAGGTTCAGATCGCGCAAGGAGATCAATGACACCATGAAGGCGCTCTCTGGCGGAGAGGCGGACATTGTGATCGGCACGCATGCACTCCTTTCGAAAAAGCTCGAATTCAGCGCTCTCGGCCTCCTGATTGTTGATGAAGAGCATAAGTTCGGCGTCAGCCAGAAGGAGAGGATCAAGGAGCTTGCGCGCAGTGTCGATGTGCTGAATATGACCGCAACACCTATCCCCCGAACCCTCCATATGGCGCTCTCCGGCATCCGTGAGATCAGCGTTATTGAAACGCCGCCTGAGGAGAGGCTTGCGGTCAGGACGACCGTGACCGTGTACGACGAGAACCTGATTAAAGACGCCATAAGCAGGGAACTCGATCGGAGCGGTCAGGTCTTTTTTGTGCATAACAGGATCAGCGATATCTTTAAGATCGGCCAGCGCATCCAGATGCTTGTTCCTGAGGCGCGGCTTGCCATTGCTCACGGACAGATGCCGGACAGGGAGCTTGAGGATATCATGCACCGGTTCTTTGAGATGGATGTCAATATCCTGCTTTCAACATCTATTATCGGCTCCGGGCTGGATATCCCGAGGGCCAACACGATCATCATCAACAGGGCTGACAAGATGGGCCTCGCTGACCTGTATCAGCTCAGGGGGAGGGTCGGAAGAGGCAACCTCAGGGGATATGCCTTCTGCATTGTCCCCGGAGAATCGCTGATGAGCGATGAGGCAAAGAAGCGGCTTCAGGCTTTGCAGGAGATGAGCTATCTTGGCGCAGGCTTCAGGCTTGCCATGAAGGACCTTGAGATCAGGGGAGCAGGCAATATCTTCGGGCCTGAGCAGTCAGGCCATATCCATGAAATCGGCTTTGATCTGTATATCGAGATGCTTGAAAAGGCCGTTGCCGAACTCAGGGGCGAAGATATCAGGGAAGAGATAGAACCGGTCATTGACCTCAATATATCTGCGTTCATACCTGAGACCTATATTGAGGACGTGATGATCAGGATGAGTCTGTACCGCCGTATTTCGTCCCTGAAAACGGATAATAATATCGATGAGCTTGCTGCAGAACTGCGGGACAGGTTCGGTCAGATACCGCAGGAAGTATCCAGCCTGCTTGCGGTCATGAGACTGAAGCTTGTTGCACGGGAACTCATGACCCTGAAGATACAGACTGTTCAGGAAAGGGTGCGGGTGGTATTTTCTCCTGACACACCCGTGCAGCCGGAGATGGTCTTTAACCTCCACGGTGCATGGCAGGGCCGCATGAAATTCCTGCCTGATGGTTTTGAGATCGACATGAAAAAGCGGGATGCAGATACCATGCTTGCAGAGATCCATCAGGCTGCCGAGGCCTTGAGGCAGGCCCTGCCTGCCTCATGATCATGCCGTGAGGATAAATGATACTATCAGGTGTTAAATAACAAAGCCGGCAACATCCCTCTTCAGGTTGTCACCAATACTGCTTAGAACGAGCATTTCGGTCCTGACGCTTTCCGCTTCTTTATCCATTTCCTTAGAGATGAGGGCTATCTCCTCGATATTTTTTACAACCTCTTCAGATGCTGCAGACTGCTCTTCCACTGCAGCAGCTATCTGGGTGACTTCGTCCCTGACCTTCTGGACAGAATCCACGATCATCTGAAGGACGTTATTCAGATTCTGTATATGGCCAGTGGCTTTTGCGACCCCTATTGAAGACTCCCCCATTGATTGCGCTGTCTGTGCGGTTTCCTTCTGCACCGCGCCTATTCTGGCCGAGATCTCTGCAGTTGCCTTTATGGTCCTTTCAGCGAGCTTTCTTACCTCATCGGCCACGACGGCAAACCCCCGTCCCTGCTCTCCTGCCCGTGCGGCTTCAATGGCTGCATTCAGGGCAAGAAGATTGGTTTGATCTGCGATGTCTTTGATGACAGTCACAATGTCTCCTATCTCGGTAACCCGCTTGTTCAGTTTCTCAACCTGGGCGGCCAGGTGTGAGGTCGATGATTTTACTTCGTCGATGGTCGCGACCGTGGTGTCTGTGATCTGCCGGCCGCTACTGGCTATATCCATCGCTTCTGAAGACGAATCCGATGCCACCGAAGCATTTCTTGCGATGTCGGTGATGGTCTGGCTCATCTCCTGCGCTGATGCAGCAATCTGGTGGGCCTGCATGGCCTGATTGCTTGCACCTTTACTCAGCCCGTCTGCAGTGGCAGAAAGTGACTTCGAAGAGGATGAAAGGTCCATAACCCCAGACTTGATGCTGCCGACTATTTCGGCAATCTTTCGTGACATCACGGCAAAATCATGCATCATCAGACCGATCTCATCTTTGCGCTGCACGTCCGGGAAAGCCTCGCTGAAATCACCCTCTGCCATGGCCTTTGATTTCTTCGAGATCGCGACGATCGGTGATATGATCGTTGCAGAAAAGATCCTTGCTATCAGCAGAAGGGCAATGACTGCGATTGAGCCTCCCAGGATATAGCTCCACCGCAGAAGCCGCGATTCAGTCCTGACCCTTGCAATCATGTCGGCAACCATGGTCTTGACCCTGGCATCCGCATGTTGGGTTGTCTCCAGCATTGCCCTGAAGCGTTCAGCTTGAATGCCTCCGCCGATGGCCTGCGCCTTTTCCTTTTGCCCTTCAAAAAGAAGGGGGATAACTTCCTTGTCCCTCGTGGCCTTGATTGCTTCCCATGTCTCTTGAGCCTTTTGTATGTCGGCCTGTGCCCCGGCTGCCCCGGAACTGCCGAGGGCATTGCGGATCTGCCCGAAAAGTTCATCGATCAGTGCTGTCTGTTCCCTGATCACATCAATGTGCCCCTGTCTCTTTGCCTGGTCAGTTTCAGCCATCAATGCTGCCACTCTGCCGCGCGAAAGGTTTATATTGAGCCCAAGGACTGTGATATCGTGAGCTGCCTGCATGTTGCGCACGATATCTGTATACACCGTGCCTCCGACCTGCACCCTGGCAAGGGTTATCTGCCCCATGACGATGCTTATGATTGCCGCGAAAATAATGAGACCGAAAACCAGGGATACTTTTCCTTTAAGGCTCATATTTTGAAACCATTTCAGCATAGTGACCTCCTGACTATTTACGATTCTACCGCATGTCCCTGCCTTTGGCAATTACCCCTGTGCCAGGTCCTTGACATGTTCATTGAGCCCTGCTTCCATGAAACAGAGGGACGGGTATGAGCATATTTTATTCGTTGACAGACTCTCAAACATCTGATAAAAGATAATCAGAGGGAGGAGAGAGGTCTGTGGACCTCACATTACAGGGAGTGCTGACAGCCACCTGTTCCTCCCCTATTTTTTTATCTCGTGTCAACGATGCCGTCAGGCTTGCCGGTCTTCTTTTGCCCGTTATCATATTTTTAAAAAAGGAGTTGTCCATGGAACTGAGTTCAAAGACCAAGGTAACAGAACTGCTTTCGAAATATCCTTTTCTCAGGGAATTTCTGATCAGGCTCGATCCCCAGTTTAAGGCACTTGATAACCCTGTTATGATGAAAACCCTGGGCCGCGTTGCGACCCTCGGCAGGGTGTCCATGGTCACAGGGGTATCGCTTGATAAACTTATGCCTGCCATTGCAGCGGAAGTGAAGAGCCGGACGAATGACGTCCTCGTGATAAGGAAGGATGCAGCCGGAGATGAGAACTATGCACCGGAAGAGCGTATCGGGATCCTGAAGGGCATCATCAGGGACCTCCATAAGGGGGCTGACAGGAAGACGCTCACAGAGCGTTTTCAGAAACTGATCAGGGATGTTGCACCTACAGAGATCGCGCAGATGGAACAGCAGCTGATCGCTGAAGGCATGCCAGAGGAGGAGATCAAGAAGCTCTGCGATGTGCATGTCGAGGTCTTCAGGGTTGCGCTTGACAAGAAGGCGATGCCCGGCATGCCGGCAGGCCATCCGGTCCATACGTACATGCTCGAAAACAGACAGGCAGAAGTTGTCCTTACTCAGTTAGAGCATATCGAGGACCTCAGAACAGACAGGAAAAGACTTGCTGAGCTGGTGGATACGCTTTTTGAGATCGACAAACACTTCCTCAGAAAAGAGAACCAGCTATTCCCCGTGCTTGAGTCAAAAGGCATATCAGGACCGTCAAAGGTGATGTGGGCGCTCCATGACGACATCAGGGCAATGCTCAGGGATGTGAGGGAAAAGGCGAAGTCAGACACGGTCAAACCTCTTGAGCTTAAGACCCTCATCACCATGCTCAGAGACATGATCTACAAGGAAGAGCATATCCTGTTCCCTATGACGCTTGACACGCTGACTGACGATGACTGGCTCAAGGTTATGGCAGGGGAGGGTGAGATAGGGTACTCCTGGGTTGAGCCTGAAAAGGGCTGGCAGCCTGTCAGCGCAGCAACGCAGGCAGAGATGATGGCCGGCAGGATCGGCAGTATGAACCTCGACACGGGTCAACTGACCCAGGAACAGGTGAACCTGCTTCTGACCCATCTGCCGGTAGATATCTCCTATGTCAGTGAAAATGACGAGGTCCTTTATTATTCGAACACTGAGGAGAGAATATTCCCCCGGAGCCCCGGCATTATAGGAAGAAAAGTGCAGAACTGTCATCCTCCCAAGAGCGTTGACGTTGTCGAGAAGATCCTTCATGAGTTCAAGACAGGCAGCAAGGACACAGCCGATTTCTGGATACAGATGCGGGGAAGGTTCATCCTGATCAGGTATTTTGCGGTGCGCGACCGTGAAGGAAAATACCGGGGATGCCTTGAAGTAAGTCAGGACGTTACGGATATCAGGGGATTATCAGGAGAAAAAAGACTGCTTGACTGGTAGGTTGAACGGAGCTCAGGGAATACGTCTTCTTTACCGTTTCCCGGGTAACGCTCAATCCTGATAGGCGATGAAGATTTCATCAAACTGCGGTGCTATTTCGACGAATACAGCTAACACTTCAGGATCGAAATGCTCGGGAGCAGTCCTGCCGTCGCCTTGTATGATGATGCGGCATGTTTCTTCATGGCTGAATGCCGGCTTATACGGCCGCACATTTCTGAGCGCGTCGTAATGATCGGCAAGCATGACGATTCTCGCCTCTATAGGGATATCATTGCCCTTCAGGCCGCTGGGATAGCCCTTGCCGTCCCACTGCTCATGATGATGCAGCGCGATCGAGCCTGCCATCTGGATTGTGGGATGAGAGGAGCCGGAGAGTATCTCATGTCCCATGACCGTATGTTCTTTCATGATCTCGTGTTCTTCTTTCGTAAGTACATCTTTTTTCAAGAGCACCTTGTCCGGTATGCCGATCTTCCCTATGTCATGCAGGGAACTTGCAACCGCAATGGTTTCGACAAAATCCTTGTACATCTGCATGGCCTCGGCAAGGCGTCTTGAGTATTTGCCGATCCTTGCAATATGGGCGCCTGTATAACTGTCCCTGGACTCCGCGACAGCCGAGAGGCGCTGTATCAACTCCAGGCTCAGCTTGGTCGCCATCATGGCGATATCTTCAAGCTCCCGTGTCTTTCGCAGTACCGTATTTTCGAGGTTGATCATGTAATTCTTCTCGGCCTGGATCAGCCGACGGCGCTCCAGGCCTCTGTTGAGGGCGGTCATCAGGTATTCCCGATTGAGGGGCTTGGTCAGGAAACTCAGAGCACCTTTATTGACCGCTTCAATGGCAAGTTCGATGTCGGTATTTCCGGTCATCAGGATCACCGGTATTTCGGCATGCAGCCGGCGGATCTCCTGGAGGAGCTCAAGACCCGAGATATTGGGCATCTTGATGTCGGTCAGTACGAGGGTAATCGGCTCTTCACGTATACAGGCCAGCGCCTCTTCGGCACTTTCACAGGCAATGACAGGCAGTCCATGCTTCTTGAGCAGTGCAGAAAGATACGCGCGTATAGATGCATCGTCATCGACGACAAGAATGTATTCTTCAAGGGTATTCATCGGGAACTCTGTCAGCCTCGTTATTTTTAGAGTTATTTCTTACGCTGCTGAGGGCCATATTGTCTCCTGTTCTTTTATCAGACCGGTGCCGCTGCTGTCAAGGACTCGGCCTATTGCCTGCCGCCTGTAGACAGACGATTGCTCCTGATGTCGTGCTGCAGGGCTATCTGATCGCCAAATCCTGCGTTGTCGTTACCATCTCGACCTGCCGGGCCTTTTCCAGATTCAGGGCTGCTGCAAAGGATGACGGATAGCGGAGATAAAAAAGCTTTGCCGTGAGGTTTACCTGGCCACTCTTCAGATCGTTCGGCACTCTGAAGCGATACTGTTCGCCTCGCCGCTCTTCGGCCTTGAGGCGGTTATCAAAAATTACCTTCACTGCCTTGTACGAAGACAGCGTCTGTTTTCCGTCGGCATCAAGATATACCGACCTGTACACACGGCTTCCTTCCGGCACATCCATGCCCAGCACATCCTTCGCAACTCCTCCCCGGCCTGCAATGCCGTAGGATGATCCTTCGGAAACAACAGGGATGCTGATCTGTCTGCCATCAACAGTGGCATAGAGCTGCAGCCAGAGAACTCTCAGGTCAGAACTGCCGGAGGGCATGGAATGACCTGCCAGCTTATTGAATACCTCCACAGAGAAGTCGATTTCCTCTCCCGAAACCGCTGATGTCTGCTTCAGGGCGATCGTAAGCGTCAGGGACCCTTCAATCTGGGTCTGCGAATGAGCACCCGGGAAGCGGTGTGTGTAGAGCTTTGAGCGCTTGTAAGGCTTGCCAAAGGGACGTTTGGCCGCTTCGCCGGAATCATAGGAAGGTTTATTGTCGGTCAGAAACCCGTCAAGACTCATGTGGCAGTCCTGGCATTCTATCTTCTTTTTTGCATAGGAGCTTTCCTTCCACTCGCTGTATGTTGACTTGATCTCCAGGCCGTTATGATTTACATCGTTATGACATATCCCGCAGATTTCACTCTTTGTCTGGAGTTCGTGGTACACATGATGCCAGTCTGAAGCATGTCTGAAGGGGCCGAATTTCTTTTCTCCCGGAGTCGAGATGAAGTTGCCTCCTTCCGGTCTCTCCCCCCTGAAGGCAACAACCCTGTGGCAAAAATCGCAGACCACACCAGACTGGCTCTGATCCACCTGCCCGATAGTGGTAACAACCCCCTTGTGCTTCAGCGAAGTTATGGGGCTATGGCACGCAATGCACCTGACAGCCTCTCTGCCCAGGGCTTCGTTGCCCGGTATCAGGGGGACCAGTTCCTGAAAATACTGGGCCTGGAACACGGGGTTTGAGAAGGCCCTGGCATGCATAGACCCTTCATGCTGCCCGAAAATCTTTTCATGACATATCCTGCAGGTGGCTGAGGCCTGATACTCCGGAGCGCTTACAGGAATATTGTCAGCAGCAGAGGGACTGATAAAAAAAAAGGTTGCCAGCATACTCAGAAAAAAGCTGATCAGCTTGGCTGAACCCCTGCGGGCGCAGCCCGACTGATATAGTAGAACACCCTTCCGTCTGTTCATGACCTTCTCCTTTGCGTGAACTGCCCCTCTTTGCTCCATTGTATCAAAATGGCCCTTAAATGCAATTTCACTGCTTTGGTGCCGCCGAGATGGCCTGCCCAGTCTTTAAGAAGAGAACACTAACTCGAAGGCGTTAACCCATGGGCAACGGCAAATTTTACCAGTGCTGCGACATTCTCAATACCGAGTTTCTGCATAAGCCTGCTGCGGTATGTTTCGACGCTTTTCTGCGATATGGATAGCATATTGGCGATCTCGATGCTCGTTCTGCCCTCGGCAACGAGTTGAAGGACCTCACGCTCTCTGCTGCTCAGACTCTCGATCGGACTTTTCGATCTTTGCCAGCCCCTCCTGTGATGGTCAGCAGGCGGTTCCTGAACGCCGTTGCCGAAGAAATAATCCCCGGCCATGACCGCACGGACTGCATTAACAACCTCGGGACCTGCCGATTCTTTCAATATATATCCCCGTGCACCGGCCTTCATGGCACGGAAGACATGTTCGTCCGTGTGATGCATCGAAAGGATTACAACCTTGATCTCAGGCAAGGCATCGCTGATCTGCTTCGTTGCCTCGGTGCCGTTGAGTCTGGGCATCGAGATATCCATAATCACGACATCCGGCCGGAGTTCTATAACCCGCGTAACGGCATCAACACCGTTGTCCGCTTCGCCGATAACGACCATATCCTGCTGCGACTCTATAAGCGTCTTCAGGCCGCTGCGTATGATGCCGTGATCATCGGCAATAAAGACTCCGACGGGCATTTAGGGTTTCTCCTTCAGTTCAACGGCAATGAGCGTCCCCTGCCCGGGAGCTGAATGCAGTTCAAAGACAGCGCCGACGGTCATGGCCCGGTCGCGCATGATCTTCAATCCCCAATGGGATGTTTCCGTATCTTCCAGAGACATGGCAGGATCAAAGCCTTTGCCGTTGTCGGCAATAGAGAGTCTGATAACGCCGTCATGATGCGAAAGCGTTGCAGTCACCTTCTCTGCAGCAGCATATTTCCCTGCGTTTACCAGGGCCTCCTGAAATATGCGGAACAGGGCCAATTCCTTTTCATTGACCATGCGGGGGAAAGACTTTTCAGCCTGCAGGGAAAACTGAAAACCGCTGCGCTTGGCCTGAAGTTCTCCAAACCAGAGCAGCGCTGCAGGAAGACCATAGTCATCAATCATCGGCGGTCTCAGCTCAGCCATGATGCTCCTGACTGAACTGCCCAGATCCCTGATCAGATTCCCGCAGTATTCCAGTCTTTCTCCGGTTTTGCCGCGTGCTTCTGAAGACAGGTCGTTTATCAACGCTGAAAAATGCAGGCCGAGTACAGAGATATCCCTGCCGAGCTGATCGTGCAGCTCGGTTGCAAGGTCCTTTCTCATTCTTTCTTCGAGCTCGATGAGCCAGACCGCATATGTACGGAGGGATTCCTCTGCCTGTTTTCGATTGGTAATATCCCTGACCAGACAGAGCACTTCCTGTTCAGAGAGCGCAACGATACGGCCCTCAAAAAAGGCCGGCTGATCAAGCATCTGCATCTGGTATTCGACGGTCACCATCTGCTGGGTGTCAAAGACCTGCTCAACAGCGCCGGCAATCCGGTCCATCGCAGGAGAGGGGAAAACATTGTCCATCTTTCTGCCGACGAATGCTTTAGGAGCCCCGGAGATATCAGGCGCCGGCTGTCCGCGATAGTCCATAATTGTGCCGTTTCGGTCAATGCGAAAGAGAAGGTCAGGCACAGCGCTTATAATGGCACGATTCTCCTCCTCACCGCGGCGGAGGTCTTCTTCCAGGCGCTTGCGCTCCGTGATATCCCTGCCGACTGCCTGGGTTTCGTAAAGCTGTCCGTCCTTATCAAAAAACCCGCGATTGACGAACTGCATCCAGCGGACCTCTCTATTGGCCGAATATACCCTATTTTCGATTGTTACGACCGGATGAGCAGGCGACAAGGTCTGTAACAGCCCCTCTATCATCGGAAGATCTTCGGCAACAGCATCCGGTTGCCACGGCTGTCCGAGAATCTCCTCCCTGGTTTTCCCAAAGAACCGGCAAAAGACTTCATTGACAAATACATAGGCTCCATCAGGTCTGTATCGTGATATCAGTTCGGTCTGCTGTTCAACGACCATCCGGTAGTGCTCCTCACTCTCCTGAAGCTGAGCGGCAAGTCTATCCTGCTCAGAGAACGACCTTCTGCTGTATTTGTAAACAACCACGGCAGCAGCCATGACAAACAGACTGCCGACGAACAGGGGGACGAGGCCATGCCTGCCAGGGACTTTGATAACCTGATGGAGCAGCAGATCGGTGCCGGCTACCCAGATGAGGCCAAAGATCACAAAGGGGATTGAGATCTTCAGCGCACGGCTGTCAATTCGGCTGATAGTCGGGCCTGATCGGCTCATGGCAAAAGACTGTACATTTATTATTTCCCTTCAGACCCTTTCAGATGCTTTTCATTATTTAGCCCAAGCCCCTTTGGAGGCCGCAGATATGGCAAAAGCAGAGTTACTTAGTATTGCCTGCTCTGCGTTTTTCCAATAATTTTCTAAACTCTCTGCTTTTTCTGACATTGTCTAAATCAGGGTCTTGCTCCAGATACGAGAAATCGTCGAAGCCCAGTTCAAGCGCCCTGTTGAGGGAAGCAAGTGAGCGGGAAGTCTGGTTCTGGAGGGAGTAGAGGGTAGCGAAGTTGTAATGGACCACCGGGTGATTTGGATTGATCGAATACGCCTTATTAAGGTCCTCCACTGCCTTATCAAATTTCTTCTGTGCGAGGAATGCCGCTGCCCGGTTGGAATAGCTCACCTCGAACTTAGGGTATTTTTCGATTGCCAGAGTAAATTCCCTGATTGCCTCGTCATAGGCATGAGCTTTCATGAGGTCAATTCCCTTCCTGTTAAGTGTCACCTCCGGCGGCACTGGCTGCACGACAGGCGCGGTTGTCTCAGTCGGGCCGGCCTTTGGCTCTTCCTTTTTCCTGCACCCAGCTGACAGGACTGCAGCAGACATGAGCGCGGCTATGGTGATAATAACGACTGTATTGCGAAATAATCTCATCATATGAACGGTTCTCCTTCATGTTTGCTAAAAATAGCATACTCTTCATCCCCAATTCCACTATGCACATATTCCATTTCCAACACAGGTTCGGGTCTTTGGCCGCAACCCGACCTCCTGACTGTTTTCATCTGATGATGTATTGGCAGAATGTGTGTTATCACACACAGCGGGTTGAGAATATTCCTGTCAGTAAGTTCCCTACAAAACCCAATCCGGCTCATCAGCGTTCAGCATTGCGGCAGAGGTCAATCAAGATTAAGGTCATAACTAACTGATTTTAAAACATTATTTATTGTTTGAGTTTACTCTTCTGGAAGCTTGCATTGGCACACTTATTGTATAGAAGATGTCATGAAATTGAAGACCTTGGAATGCACCTGGCTCATATTTAATACAAAAAGGGGGTTTGATTCCGAAATAAGTTTCGCAGGCAAGAGGGTAAATTCGGAAGATGGTAATCATTTCTGAATGACTACTGAGGAAAATCCTAATCTGAAAGAGGGAGTCAAGACGATGAAGAGTACAAACAAGGTAATGATGGTTATTGCAGCTCTGTTTGCACTGGTGATCCCGTTGATGGTTGCGGGCAGTGCAGGTGCAATGTATCTGACCGATGGCACAAAGGAGGTTTCTGCAGGAGTTTACGAAAACCCCAATGACGGCATGTGTATCGTCGGCGTAGCAGCAAACGGCGATATGCTTGTCGATACCTCGATCACGAACGCCCGCGACTGCGTGGCGTACACGACCGGCCTGACCGGTATGACAACCTCGGCACAGTGTACAACCGCAGGCGGAGTAGGCAACGACGGGTACAAGCATACGTGGGCTACATCCAACACCTGTATTAACGCTGCCAATCCGTCGGTTGCAATATCACTGGTAGATCTGGACCGCACTCTTGCTATGTGCATATCCAGGGGCGGAACTACTTTAACAACCACCGGCACATGCGTGGCCTATGGCTGGCAGTACAGAAACAGAAAGGCCGATGGAACCGTCCCGGTTGTTGCAAACAAACCCGCTACGACCAAGGGAGTGGTTGCAGCGGATGCTCTGGGCTTCTGCTATGCGCCTGTCAGGATGACCACGGCAGGCACGTTTGATGCGCTAACCTGCCCGTCCATTAATAATCTGCCCAAGTATTGCAACGAAGGTACGAAGATCGGCGAGGCATGTACTGATGACACCACCTGCACTGGCTCTGTCACCGTCGGCAGATGTGCACGTAATACTACTGACTGGCCGGACTGCGCCAGCAACAATCCCACTCCTGCATCTGCATCAATCGGCTGCCAGACACCGGCAGCTTATGAGGAGGGTTTGGGCTGGTCTTATGCCAGTGGCCAGTGTATCTATGCCTATGGCGTAAATGGTTTTGCCAATGCCACGATCACCAAGGCAGATGGCACCACGTATGCTGCTGCAGCTGCTGTCAACCCAGGCGCATATACTACCCAGGGAGACTGTCTGTCCCAGGGCTTCAGCTGGGACAACTGGCTTCCTATTGGCGCCACATCCCTTGTGAGCGGCGTCAGCACCACCCTTGGCAATACAGACTACAGAAAGTTTGACACCACCACGTCGGTTGCTCTCGGCGGCGGCAAATTCCATAGCAGCACAGGAGCGGTTTGTACGAAATGCCATTCTGACCAGTCAAGGTCTTATATGGAGAGGAACAAACCGGCTTATATTCATACCGGCCACAAATCTGCCGGTGACGATCCCACCAAGCCCTGGACAACAAACTTCACCGAGGCAAACTCTGCCTGGAAGATTAAGGGTGTTCAGTGTAATGTCTGCCACGGAACCGCAAGACCCGGACAGGCTGATCTGATCCAGGTCAGCACCGGAACAACACCAGCTCCGGCAGGCACTGCCAAGTACGCTTCTGGACACCAGAACCTTGCATTAGGTTCTGCTGCAACCCAGCTCTGCTTCTATTGCCACGGCACGCCAACCAGCCCGCTTACGAACAAGCCGGCTGAGGTGATCCCTGTTGCCGCAGGCGAGTTCACCAAGACGAGCAAGGGCCTGGCGCCGCTTAGTAACCAGTTCCTCAATAGTCCTCATGCAAAATATACCGGGGACAGCGTGCCGCTATCTCTTACTACCAAGACGAACTACGGATCCACTTTTATCGGATTCAACTGCAGAACTTCTGCCAACGGCAGCAGTTATTTAACCACAGTGTATCAGTCAGGAGAAGTGGGCTTGATCCATTTCCTCGATTCACTCACAAACACAGACTGCACAAACCCGGGTGATGGTTCCGCAACGAGCGGAGCAGCAGGCGTTTGGCAGCGGGAGGGTTCCAACATCGATTCTGCCACTGCCAATCGCACTGACCAGGGCAACTGCACGACCTGCCATGATGTCCATTGGTCATTGGACAGCACTGAGCAGCATGCAGAGCCATTCAGGCGCGAGTGCCACACCTGCCATACGAACCCTGCTGGAACATCGGCATCAGGCGCACCTCAGATTGCAATCTCGTTGATTAACCATCTTAAGACTGCCAATACTCCGTTTGATACGAGCAAGTATGTCAGCCCCTGTGAAGTCTGCCATATGCCGAAACTGACTTCAGCCGGTTCTCGCATGCATCTGTGGAGGATAAACACAGACGAAGCCTACTCCACAGCCGGCACAAGCACGGCAAATCTCGCTGGTGCAGCAAACCTTGCGTATGTTGACCTTAATGCAGCATGCGGACAGTGCCATGGCGGCGACGGTCCCGAACAGCCGGATATCCCCTACTTTACCAAGGCACAGCTTGCAGATGTTGCCAAAGGCATGCATGCCTCAGCGGGTGTGTCATATCCTGCTACCTTCACCATTGTCCCCACCGGACTTACTGCGGATGTGACCGCCTCGGTGAACTGCAACGGTGTCTGCCCGCCCCTTACATACGATTGGACCTGGGGTGACGGCTCTGCCAATGGAACAGGCGCTTCAGCCTCTCATACCTATGCTACCGCCGGCACAAAGTCTATCACGCTGGTCGTGAGCTTGACTTCATCAGGAGGCATAGTAGGTTCTGTGACCAGAAGCGTATCTCTCACCTTGCCGCCAACCCCGCTGACTGCGGCAATTGCCGGAGGCGCGTGCACATGGGATGCGAAAACCTGGACTATCAGCTGCACTGATGCTTCATCGGGTGGTAATGCGCCTCTTACGATTGTTATGGACTGGGGTGATGGTACCTCGAAGTCAGTAGGTGCAGCAGGTGCAACCTTTACGCATACTTACTCCAGGACCGGTGCGTTTACTCCGCTGCTGAGAGCAAACGACAGAGACCTGAGGACCGCAACGGTCACCAGTAATCAAGTCTCCCCGAAGTATTTCATTATTGGCGGGACAGTGAAGAACAGACTTGGGACTGCAACGCTGTCTAATGCCCTTGTTCAGCTGAAGCTCGATTCGTCTATCGTCAAGACGCTGATCACATCGCCAACGGGTACGTTTACATCGGGTAAAACCCTTAGGCCGGGCAATTATACTATCGAGGTGACGAAATCCTCGTATACATTCCCGACAACGTTTAAGACGATCGGCCCGAATAAGACCACCATTGTCATCAAGGCATCAACACCATAACCTTAATACGGGAAGGCTGCTTTACCTGAAGCAGCTTTCCCGATAACATGATGAAAAATAAATTAACGATACGGAGGAACATTATGAACAAGAAACTGATTATATTATTGCTCACTCTTGCAATGGGGTTGGTAATTGTATCAGGTGCAATGCCCTATACAGGTTCATACGCACCGGGCATTGGTATTAACGGCACCGTCCATGATCTCGGCACTTCTCACAATGGTATGAACTATACGGCAAGCCCGGCAGATTCTCTTAACAGGATCTGTATCTTCTGTCATGCGCCGCACAATACGTATAGACTCTCAACCGCCACCGGTGGCGCAGGGCCGCAGGCTCCTGCTGATTTTGACTATCTGCCTCTCTGGAACCATTCGCTTCAGGCTGACCTGGCGTATCAGATGTATGAAAATGGTCCGGGTGCGCCTCAGTCCGGTTCCAAGGCTTCACAGGCAATACTGTATGGCATGGTGCCGGGCAGCACGTCCCTCCTCTGTCTCAGTTGCCATGATGGAAGCGTAGCGGTCAATTCATATGGCAATGTAGCTCAAAGGCCAGGGTCAATGTCAACCGGATCTTCCATGATCACCTCGGCATATGTAATAGGACAGGATAAGTACCTCGGGAACCACCACCCCATCGGTTTTAATTTTAGTGATGTAAGGACCGGCGATACCGAGATCAGAAATCCTGCTGTTGCAATGCTGAATGTCGGGGAGACGGTCAATGACCATCTCTACGGCGGCAAGATGGAGTGCGGAACTTGTCATTCAGTCCACAATAAAGGCAACACGGGAGAGGCCCTTCTCTGGAGGAGTGACCAGAACAGCGAACTCTGTTTGACTTGCCACGATAAAGGTACGTATACCGCACCATAAAGCGGCGTCAGACCGAATATTGTAATACGGGGGAGGGCGGATAAAACCACCCTCCCCTTTTTTTGAGAGAAGAGCTCTCTGTCAACAACCTGCCCTTACGACAGCGGGGGCGCAGGAGCCTCAGGGCATCAACATGGTATACTCAACAATCCAATGCATTGTTGAAGAACAGGAGAGAGCGGTAAGATGGAGAACAATATGCTGAAAAGCCTTGGCGTTGTCTCGATGGTTGCATGTCTGTTTATCATTGCCGGCTGTGCAGTGCCGGCCAGGAAAGCTGAAGAGATCGTCTTTTTTCCGCCGCCGCCGGGCCTGGCAAGGGTGCAATATCTCACCTCTTTTACGGGGTCGAAGGATATTGCCGAAGAGACTGCTTTTCAGAAGTTTGTGGTGGGGGAAAGGACTGCACGTGTTTTGGACAAGCCCTATGGTGTTGCAATATATGACGGAAAAATCTACGTCTGCGATTCAAATGATACGGTAATTGTGATAGACCTGAAGGCAAAAACCTACGAGCCCCTTAAGGGAACTAATGGCGCCGGCAAACTCGTACAACCGCTGAACATCAGTATTGAAGCTGACGGCACCAAGTATGTGACAGACCCCGTCAGGGGTCAGATCGTTGTCTTTGACCGGAATGACGAATATAAAAGTGCTTACGGAGCACCGGGGAAATGGAAACCTGTGGATGCCGAACCCTTTGAAGACAGACTTTATGCAGTTGACAACATGAACGGCGCGATTACGGTTTTTGATAAAAAGTCCGGAGAAATTATCAGGACAATAGGTGATAAGGGGGAGGTCGCTGAGCGGCTCGTCAGGCCTACCAACATAGCCTTTGACCAGACAGGCAACCTTTATGTGAGCGATGTCGGCAGATTTCAGATTGTCAAGTTCAACCGAGAAGGGCGCTTCATCTCAACGATTGGCAAGCTCGGCAACAACCTGGGCCATTTCGCACGTCCCAAGGGCATTGCCGTTGATCGCGCCGGCCGTCTCTATGCGGTTGATGCGGCTTTCAATAATGTCCAGATTTTCAGTAATCAGGGTAGATTTCTTATGTTTTTTGGAGAGGCTGGCCAGGAAGCCGGCAATCTCCTGCTGCCGGCAAAAGTGGCCATATCCTATGACAATCTGCAGTATTTCCGGAAATATGCTGATCCGAATTTCGAAATGCAATACCTGATCTTTGTGACTAGCCAGGTCGGCAAGAGAATGGTGAATGTTTTTGCCTACGGGCGTGAAAGAGACAAACAATATCCGTCAGATGAAGAGCTGCTGAAGAAGATACAGGAGAAAAGAAGCCTCGAGCAGGAAAGAATTCAGGGCCTGCCGGCTGCTGAAAAGGGAGATGGCACTGATGCCGATGAGAAAAAGAGACCATAGTCCCCAATTCTTTCCGGAGTACGCTGCTTGAAACGTTTTTTCCCCCTCGTTATGACCGGCTTGTTGAGCGTGATGCTTTCCGGTTGCGAGGTGAAGTCAAATTACAAAGTACTGAGCCTTTTCTTCGACGGCGTACCGAACCTGGAAACAGGACAGGTGCAGAGCGCGGGGTTGGAAGCCGGCCTGGCCGCTAAAAAGCAGTCTGTACGGTATAAACCTCATGCGCCCTACGCAGCAAAGGCTTGTGACGGTTGTCATATTCCCCAAACCAATGCGCTCATTGCTTCCGGCGATCAGCTCTGTTACAGGTGCCATGATATGAAGCTCAACAAAAAAGTCGTCCATGCCGCAATTGCTGCAAGCGGATGCGGGGGCTGTCATCAGCCGCACAATTCCCGCTACCCCAAACTTCTTGTAGGGAGTCTCGAAGAAGTCTGTTTCACCTGCCATGAGCAGAAGTCGGTCAGAGAAAAGGGTGCTCATAAGGGGTTGGATATGCCCTGCACGGATTGTCACGATCCGCATCAATCAGATAATCCATATCTCATCAAATAACATGTCACGCACGAACTGCCTATCGAAATGGTACGTGCTCATTCTGACTGCGCTCCTCGTTGCGCCTGCTGTCTGCGTGGCCGATTCGCAGGACTTCCTGCCGAGACTGTTCAGCATCGGCGGTGATCTTGATATTAACAGCCATTACGAGAGCGACACCAACAGGTCTGCAGAGAGGGAAACGAAGACAGCGGACCTGTTTATCAGGGAGCGGCTTTCTCTTTATACCGATGGATTTATCTACCACCCGCGGTTTATCCAGTTTCATGTAATGCTTGCAGCAGGCCTGAAACAGGAAGATTATGAGACCACCTTTGACCAAAAGAGCAGCCATGCCTCGTCCATGGAATATGATCTCAGCACTGCTCTGCTTCCCGAACACCCTTACAGTCTCTATCTGTTTACGAGGAGGATGGAGCCGCTCTCCCGGCAGCAGTTCTCGACCCTGGGAACGACGGTTGAATACAGCACGGGCGGCCGGTTCAGGTATGAGGCAAGGCCTTATTTTGTGCAGGCTCAGGTTATCCGGAATTCTGATGAAACTGATTTATGGTCGTCAACAACAACTGCGTATAATGCGACAGCGGTCTATTATCAGGACTTCAAGGAATTCAATTTTATTTCGCACATTACCCTTAATTCCTGGTATGACCACTCAACGTTTTCTTCATCTTCCGGGGTGAGCGGGACCAAAGATGAATACGGCATTAACGCCCTGCTCAAAAAAAATGGCATATCTCTCAATTCAATGCTCTCGGGTGCTAACTATGATCAGGCGGATTCGGGCAATACCCCGGTAGTGATGGACCAGTTTTCCTTGCATGAGCGTCTGAATGCTGCCCTTCCCCTGGGCTTTCGCACTGAGCTCAGCTACAAGTATCAAAAAAATAATCGACGGCTTGGTGAGGGCGGTGACATCTTCGACAGGGATATGTCTACCAGGGAGAACAGGTTTGACCTTTTAATCGGCCATCGGCTCTTCCAGAGCCTCGATACGCTCTATCAGTTCAGGCTCGACGATTTGGCGTCTTCCACCGGTGGGGTACTTACCGCGACCCACTCCCTCCTGAGCAACTACACCAAAAAGATCCCCTGGGGCAGGGTCACGGCAGGCATAAATCTGAGTTCCACGATTATCGACCAGACAGGCCAGACCGGCATTGCCAGTGAGACCTATCGATTGGGTGTTCCCGGTTCTTTTACACTCAATTCACAGAATATCGAGCAATCATCCATATCGGTATATCTGAAATCTCCCCTTCCTCCGTTTGAAGTTATCCGGCTGAATGAAGGTGTGGACTATACGGTAATGCCTCTGGGCAGTACGGTGCAGATTAATGTCATCAATCTGCCGGCCCCTTTTGTGGTGCCTGAAACCTATGACTTCATCATCTCTTTTTCTCTGGACTTCGGGGATTTTAAGTCTCAAAAAGACTCATACGGGGCAAACGTGAATTTCAATCTCTTCGACAATATGCTGAGCCCTTATTACAGCCGTCAGGTGACAAAACAGAAACTGATATCCGGGGATATGAGCGGCATACCCTATGATGCCACGGCTGACACAGTCGGCGTAATCTTCCAGAAGGACCCCTACCGGCTTATGGGAGAGTATATCCGCTTTGATTCGACCCTGAGCCCCTATCAGGGCTACAGGATCGAGGGTAGTTACTCCCGAAGCATTACGGAAACAACAAGGCTTCTTGCCGCTGCGCTCTATTCGAGCAGGAGGTATCCTCACGGGACCTCTTTTGAGGTGGTAAACGGATATACTGAACGTATTGGAACGGTCTCTGCATCGATCCAGAAGCGGTTTCCGATGCAGAACCTTTTTATTTCTGCCGGCGGTTCATATTCCCAGACCAAGAGTGTTCTTGATATGTCAGTTGCGACAGTTAACACATCCCTGCAGTGGATGTTGGGCAAACTGGCCGTAAATTTTGGTGCAAGTTACTCATTGCTGGAAAGCCAGGGGCTCTCATCTGATAAAGTCAGAAGAACGCATCAGAATGTTTTTCTTAACATCAGGCGAAAGCTTTTATGAGACTGACAACAATGAGACGAGCGTATGGCATTGGAAGTATCGTTGCACTTCTCACGGTTATGGTGTTGCTTGAGGGCTGTGCGTCTGAATGGACCATGCGGGAGCAAAGACCTCTCTCGGCATTGCAGTGGCCAAACCAGCCTGCCATGTCCAGGATTGCATATGTTTCTTCGATGAACGGTTTTGAACGGGGAGGGTCTGCATCCTCTGTGGTGAAGAACGTTATCTTCGGTCTGTCGGGTGATGTTAATTCTGATGCATTTGGCGTGCCTGTTGCGGTTGCTGCCGGGCAGGACGGTCGTCTTGCAGTAGCAGACAGCGGCTGCAGGTGCGTACACTGGTATCTGCCGACAGAAAGGAAATATCTGAGGATTGCGTCAACTGGTTCGGGTGAGCTGAAATCGCCGGTCAGTGTTGTGTTTGACGACGAGCAGAGGCTCTATGTATCCGATTCGGTGGCCGGCAGAATTCTTGTCTTTGGCAGCGATGGCGTATTTCTCGCAGCCATCTCTGCAAGTGGAACCGGCTCTCTCAAAAGACCGACCGGCCTTGCCTACGACAGAAAGAACAGGGTCCTGTATGCTGTTGATACGGCTGACCATCAGGTCCATGCCTTTGACCGGTCAGGAAATTTTCTTTTTTCCTTTGGGGAGAGAGGCGATGCGAACGGTCAGTTCAATTTCCCCACGCATATTGCCTGGTCGCCAGCCGGCCTGCTGTATGTGACGGATGCCATGAACTTCAGAATTCAGATCTTTGATGAGCAGGGCAGATTCAGAACTGCATTTGGGCATCACGGAGATATGTCGGGTGACCTTGCCATGCCGAAAGGGGTAGCTGCAGACCGCAATGGCACGGTCTATGTGGTTGATGCCCTGTTCGATGCCCTACAGCTTTTTAACGAAAGAGGAGAGTTTCTGCTGACCGTCGGCAGCAGGGGGAATGAATTTGGAGAATTCTATATGCCCTCAGGCATATTCATTGATGATGCCGACAGACTCTATCTCTGCGATACCTATAACCGGAGAATACAGATCTTTTCTATAACAGGGAACGGTGCCTATGCAAACTAAACGGTTCAGAACAATAAGGGTTATCTCCATAACGGCGCTCTGTCTGCTTCTGCTGCCCGTCGGCCTGCCGGAACGTGCGACGGCTGCCAACATTTTATCGACAAAGCACAACTTGTCGGTTTCCGGGCCCGGCACGATAAAGGCAGCGACCGAGACCCGTATCTGCGTCTTCTGTCATACTCCCCATAACCATGACCCCAACAAGCGGAACACTCCTCTTTGGAACAGGGACATTACTGCCCAGACGTATACACTGCAACCGCAGGGTACGATGAAGCATACACCCGGTCAGCCTACCGGGACGACAAGACTCTGTCTTACATGCCATGATGGCACACTTGCGATCGGGACGGTCCTTAATCCTTCCGTTGGAATTACCATGCAGGGAGGGGGTATCAGCGGTTTTTCGAACTTTGGCATTGACCTTTCCGGTCATCATCCTGTTTCCTTTTCCTACAGCAGTGCACTTCCTAATGCTGAGCTTGCCTCTCCTCAACCTGCCAATCTTCTCTTTGGCAACGGCGACGAGGTGCATTGTACAACCTGTCACGACCCGCATGATAATACCAACGGCCAGTTCCTTGTTATGGATAACCGCTCCTCTGCGCTCTGCATCACCTGCCACGTGATCAATGGCTGGAGCTCGTCCGGACATGCCACGTCTGCTGCTGTTGTCCCCGGTATCCCGCCTGTGCTGCCGACAGGCGGAAAGAACGCGCCGAACTGGACCAGTATTGGCGAATGGGGATGTGAGATATGCCACACGCCACATTTTGCCCCCGGTGTCTCAGGGCTTCTGAATTACACTGACCCATCAACGTACTGTGTAACTTGCCACAGCCCTGTCCCTGCTCCTCCCCCCCCACCCTTGCATGGCGAAGCCGTGCGATCTTCTGGTCCGGCAAGGTCTTCTTCTGCCGCGCTGTATCAGATGGCGGATATAAGATCTCAGGTCAGAAAGGCGTCAGGTCATCATGAGCAGCCGGGCATTCCGCATGCAGCACTTCACAACAGGAGGGGGTCATCACGGGACATGATCAGGCACGTGACCTGCGCTGATTGTCATAACCCTCATGTTTCGACAAGAGACAGGGCGACGGCTCCCTACGCATCGGGTATGCTCAAAGGTGTAAGCGGAATGGACCGAAACGGGATGGTGGTGCGCGCTGCCACGTACGAATATGAGGTTTGCTTCAAATGTCATGGTGATCATACTACGGATTTTCCGGTCATACCGAGGGTTGTGGTCAACACGAACAAACGGCAGCAGTTCGATTCTGTCAATCCGTCTTACCATCCGGTGGTGAGCATGGGGAGGAGCATCAATGTACCGAGCATCCCGTCTCCCCTTGAGCCGTCGCTTAGGGCCTCAAACATGATCTATTGCACCGACTGCCACAGCGATGATGCCGGCGGTTCAAAGGGCCCGCATGGTTCATCCTATGCTCCGATTTTGAGAGAGCGGTATGAAACCTCTGACAATACGCCGGAGAGCTATGAGAACTATGCGCTCTGTTATCGCTGTCATAACCGGACGAGCATACTGAATGATCAGAGCTTTCAGCGGAAGGCTGCCAAAACGACAGCAACAGGGGGCGGCCACAGCGGCCATCTCGCAAAAGGGATACCCTGTTCGGCCTGTCACGACGCTCATGGGGTAAGCATCAAGGGAACTCCGGCGTCATCCGGCACCGGAGACCATACGAACCTGATAAATTTTGACGCCAGAATCGTGGCGCCGAAGCCCGGTAGCAAGGTTCCGTTTTTTACCCAGACCGGAATGTTTGCCGGTAACTGCACACTGTCCTGCCACGGCAGAATGCACTCAAATGAGGCCTATCCATAGAGGACCCGATAGCCTGCAATAGCAATTTGCGGCCGCTTTTCCTGCGCTGCAGCAGGCTGCCGGACAGCCCATGCCATACTGATCTGTTTTGTCGTATGGTTAAATTGGTATAATTATGCCATGCGTAGAAAGTCTCTACTCTACATGCCCGGTATGGTATGCGCATAAAGGAATGACAATGTACTGCGAGGCGTTTGATATCAGAGAAAAGCCTTTTTCCCTTGCTGCTGACCCCCGGTACCTTTATATGAGCCAGCAGCACTGGGAAGCAATGGCGCATCTCATGTATGGCGTTCAGGACGATTGGGGTTTTGTCCTCATAACCGGCGAGATCGGCACCGGCAAGACAACCCTCTGCCGCCTTCTCCTCGATCAGATGCCTTCTGATGTGGAGGTTGCTTTTCTTATTAACCCCAGGCTTACCGTGCAGGAACTCCTGGCCTCCGTCTGTGACGAGTTTCGCATTGAGCATCCGCCGGCAGCGGCCGGTACCAGGGAGCTCTTTGATCTGATCAGCGCCCATCTGCTGGCTATTCATTCGCGTGCGCATAAAGCCCTCCTTATTATTGATGAAGCGCAGTGTCTGTCTCCTGACGTGATAGACCAGCTGAGGCTGCTGACCAACCTCGAGACTGCGGACTGCAAGCTTCTCAGGATCATTTTGCTCGGTCAGCCTGAGCTGCGGGACAAACTGGCGCAGCCCGAGCTTGAACAGATGTCGCAGCGCATCACCGCACGTTATCATCTGGGCCCGCTTTCAAAAAAGGATGTTGCTTCCTATGTCAGCCACCGGATGACGCTGGCAGGTGCGCGGGAGCAGTTTTTTTCACGACCTGCGCTGAGGGCGCTCTTCCGTTTGAGCCGCGGCGTGCCGCGGCTTATCAACGTGATCTGCGACAGGGCGCTGCTGGGCGCCTGCATGAAAAAGGAAAAAGTCGTGACCCGTGCGACACTGCTCCAGGCAGGACATGAAGTACTGCGTGAGACGCGATTCACAAGCCGTTCAGCCAGCGTCAGCCGTCTCCGATGGATCGGAGCAGGTGTGGCAGCCGGAATGCTGGGCGCTTTGGTTTTGCTCGCAAACTACGATCTGCCGGCGCCGAAATCATTTCCGGTGACTGGGTCGACGCTGCCCGGCGAGGCAACAGTCCAGGCGGCCTCACGCGGTCCTTCAGATGCTTCTTTGTGGACCGGGGAGCCTGGGCCGGAGCACGGCAGGGATGCCGCGTACAAAGGACTTCTGGCAAAGAAGGGGCTCTCTTATGATTCCGCGGGTCCTGTGACCGAAAATGCATTCTGTTCTGATATGGAGGTGTTTAATCTGCATTGTAGGGATCGCCAGGAAACTGGTCGTGATCTCCGGACACCTCCGGTTCCGTCAGTCCTGACACTTTCCGATACCTATGGCAGAGGCATTTTTGTTACACTGCAGGCGTTACGAGGCGAAAAGGCCCTGTTCAGGATAGGTGATGTTGACAGAGAGATCGATATCTCTGATCTCCGAGCCCGTTGGACAGGTCAGTATCTCACGCTCGAAAAGATTGGTGCTCCGGAGGCTGCACAGCGCAAGTCGTTCCCCTCAGGGGCCGGTCGGCGAAAGGGCTGATTACGATGTCATTTATTCTTGACCAACTGAAGAAATCAGGTAAGCAGCGTGCCCTGGAAATGGCTATGCGCAAGCAGACAGCGCAGCAGGGAACTGAAACAGATGAGCCTCTGGCAGTGCACTCAGCAGAGCATAAAAGCGTCAGCCCGACTAAATGGCGATTTGCTGCTGCAGCCGTTTTGCTTGCGGCTGTTGCTCTGTTTGGGGTAATTGTCTTTTTCAGGGTGCCGTTACCGATGCGGCAGGCTGTTGTTCCTGCTGCAGGGGGTCTTGCTCATAAGGCCTCTCCACTGCCTGCAAAAACATCGTCTGTACCCGTGGCCCAGAGCCCTGCTGCCGAGGTTCATAAGGAGGCAACGCCTGATGCGATTAATCCTGCAATAAGGCAGAAACAGGCCGAATCTCTCCAGGCAGTAACGCTTGAGACAGCCATGGACAAAAGCAGAAATGCCCCAGAACAGTTCCGGGCAGGCAGATCGTCAGAGGAGAAAGAAATAAGGTCTTTGGGTGCAGTGACGGATGCCCCGCCTGCAGCTGATCCTGCCGCCTCTGTCCTGGAATTTAAGCAGCTGCCTCATGCCTTGAGGAAAAGTCTTCCGGAGATCAGGATCACATCACATTTATACAAGAAAGATTCCCGTCTGGTAAGCATCAACGGCAGGATTATGTCTGAAGGATACAATATGGATGAAGGATTGTTCCTTGAAGAGATTGTCCCTGCAGGGGTGATTGTCAGTTATGGAAAATACCGGTTTCTTGTCAGGACCGAATAATGGATTCTGCAGCCTGGATGCCTGGCCGCATGCCCGTCAGTGGAAGGCCCGGTACCGAGATAACCGCGAAGATCGTGCTCTTAGGACAGGATAATACGTAGAGGGTGCAGGGAATACTTTGCACCTGCTTCTGTCTGAATAGATTTTCAACACTTTCACGTATAATAAACGGGCGATGAAATTGAGGATGCATGTTTGATAAAGAGATAAGCAGCTGGCGTGAGCTGGCATCAATTATTGCCGATGTCAGGAAGAAAGCCGGTGGACGGCCGGAGCTCAGGGAGCTGGCAGGCATATATGCCGGAGAGCTTTCCCGCATTTTTGATTCTGCGGGCTGCATAATATTTCTGATCAACGACGATGGTTCATCTCTCTTCGTTCCTGCCGGTATGCACGGGACCGTCACGGAGTCCGATTATCGGGCTGACATGCCTCTCATGCGGCATCTTTCTCTTGCCAGGGAGGGGATGCTTTTCGGACCGGACCAATGCCGGACATCGGATCTCTTCCCGGGAGAGACGCCCCTTTCTTTGCTCTGCAGTCCCGTGATCGTGCGTGACAGGGTGAGTGGTTTCATCTCTCTCTTTTCGTCGAGACAAGATGTCTTTTCTCGTGAGAACCTGACGATGATAAACCTCATAGCCGGTGAACTCGCCATGCTGATGGAGATTTCGTCTCTTCTCTCTGCGCTGGATGCTGTCACACTTACGGATCCGTTGACCGGTTGTTATAACAGAAAAAAGTTCAATGACGATATCGAGGTTGACATACCCTGTTCTGAACGGTATGGGAGGCCGCTGTCGCTGGTGAAGATCGATATTGACTTTATGAAGAATTTTAACAAGGCCTGCGGAACAGTGCGCGGCGATGAGCTCATCAGGAAGGTCGGAGAGACCCTGTCATACAGTATCCGTATGTGCGACAGGCTGTATCGTTTCAGCGGAGAGGAATTTATACTTGTCCTGCCCGGCATAGACAAGGAGCGGGGCGTTTTCGCAGCTCAAAGACTGCAGAAGACTCTTGGCCAGCTCAGGTTCGAGGGGGAGGCTGATAGCCAGCCCGGTGGCATGATTACGTATAGTATAGGCGTGGCGAGCTTTCCTGTTGATGCGGTGTACAAGGACGGCTTGATCAAGAAGCTTGATGCAGCGCTTCGCAAGGCAAAAGAATCGGGAGGGAATATCGTAGTCTCTCTTTAGGGAGACCGCGGATAATAACCATTATGCTGGCATTTTCACTTCAATCAGGCAGCAACGGCAATTGTATCTATGTAGAGACAGGCGGCGTAAAGCTCCTGATTGACGCAGGCATAAATGGGGTGCAGGCAGAAAAGAAACTTGCAGCGCAGGGGAGGGATATCCGTGATGTCAATGCTGTAATTATATCCCATGACCATGGCGATCATATCAGGTTCGCAGGCATATACCAGAGAAAATATGGGCTGCCATTGTATGTTACCCGGAAGACCCTGGAGACTTCTGCCGGGCGGCATCCTCTTGGCAAACTGCATGATGTACGCCTCTTTCAGTCTGACGGAGTGATCAATTTTGAAAACGTAACGGTCCAGGCAATTCCCACACCCCACGACTCTGCAGACGGAGCGGCTTTTGTCATTACATCCGGCCAGAAGCGCTTGGGCATCATGACCGACCTGGGGCATGCCTTTGCCGGGCTTGAGGAACTGATATCTACCCTTGACGCAGTCTTTCTCGAGAGTAATTATGATCCTGATATGCTTGCACGTGGGCCCTATACCGCTTATCTCAAAAAACGGATCAAGGGGCCTGAAGGACATCTTTCTAATCTCGAGGCTGCGGAGCTCCTGCGGGTTGCATCACAGGGGAATTTGAAGTGGGCTTGTTTGGCGCATCTCTCAGAACAGAATAACAAGGCGTCTCTTGCTATAGCAACACATCGCAAGATCGTCCATCCCCGGCTTCCGCTCTATATTGCGAGCAGATATACGACATCGGACATATTGAGCGTCTGAGACTTGTATGATCTCCCTGCAGCAGTGCTCAGTCAGTCAATCCTTTCAGGATTCTGTAACGCTTAAGTATGATTTCCCTGTGCTGATATTCCTCGCTGGCAATCCGTTCGAAGATGACTTTCAGTTCAGGCTGGCCGCTATTGTCTGCAATGTCTTTGTACATTAAATAGGCTTCATATTCCTGATCAACTGCAAGTTTCATTTTATCAAAAAGCTCCTGTTTGTCCATTTCAACCTCCCTGGGCAGCCCTTAAGGCGCGATCTGTCGAAGCGGGTTCCTTCTCTCTTCAATTCTACCCAAAAGGGGCCGCAAGTCAAATGGATAAGTTGCATGCCTCTGCCTGATGCTAAGCCCCTTGCTGCGACCAATGGCTGCAAAGTAGCAGTTGAAGCGCCCTGATCATCCTGCACGAAACCTGTATGACCATAGGGTTCTGTCAGCCATCGATCATGACCACGCAGGTCATCATGGCGACTGCCCAGATAACGTCAGAAAGGGCGAGCTGGAATTCACACGTCGAGTCAAAGAAGAGATCAACACGCGGCGGGAACTCCTCATCCTCAAGCCAGAGGACCATCGAGACCGGAACACGGGGCAGGGGATGGAACCGCAAATAGGCATCTCCATAGCCGGTGACAATTTCTGCGCCGTATTCCCGGCCCTTGCTGATAAAGCCCTCTCTGTCTCTGGCATATTTTCCGGCGATCATCTCAACCGGCAGCACATGGGTACCCGTGGTAAACCTGTGTCCGCCCTTGACATCAACAGGCCGTATCAACTTTCCTGTCGGCGGGATGTCCTTGGCATTAGACATATACCAGAGCACTGCCATTCTGAAGAAGTCACTCAGCTTTCCGAGGAAGAGAGTATTTGGGTTTGAAAGGCAGGCGATCATCATCTCGCAGGGGTTCACATGAAAGTCGATGCCGTAGGAGT
Source organism: Nitrospirota bacterium (assembly GCA_016217675.1). Lineage (GTDB taxonomy): Bacteria > Nitrospirota > Thermodesulfovibrionia > Thermodesulfovibrionales > UBA6898 > UBA6898. The sequence continues at coordinate 22,920 of JACRHC010000051.1, read as the reverse complement.
TAAGAATATAGGCCTCTGCCTTTTCGCTAAAAACCGCTGCTGTTCGTTTTGAAACAGCCTCGCGGGAAAGACCGCAGACAAGTTCCCAGGCTTTTTCCTCGCCATGCTGTATTTTAATCGGAATGAGATCCATAAGTTATTATAATAAATATATCGGAAAAATTAATAGGGCGCCAGTTCGGCTTCTATCGGCAGGTCTCGCTTCTGCGCGGCTCAGCTGGTTTTGATAAGTCTTATCCCATCGCTTTCTATGTCAATAAGCTTTTTTTTGTACAGGGCCCCAATCGCTTTTTTGTAGGTTTTTTTGCTTGCGCCAAACATCTTGTAGATCATCTCGGCCGGGCTTTTATCGGTGATGGAAATAAATCCGCCTCCTGCCTTAAGGGCATCGATTATCCTGTCAGACATATCTGTCACCCTTTCGATGCCGGGCTTCTGGAGGCAAAGGTCTATCTTCCCGTCGTCCCGTATCTTTTTGATAAATCCTGGCAACTGCTGTCCTTTTCTCAACGACTGAAATATCTCGTTCTTGTATAAAATCCCCCAACGGGAGTTATTGATGATGGCCTTATACCCGAGTTCTGTCTGACTGCAGATCAGCAGTTCCACCCGTTGGCCCTCCAGCAGTTCAAGCGGACCGTTATCAAGGAATCTGCCTATTTTGGAGGAAGCGACGATGCGCTTCGTTCTCTCGTCGCGGTACACATAAACGATATACGATCTGCCCTCTGCCATGCTTTCCTTCTGCTCGCCGAACGGTACGAGCAGGTCTTTTTTCAGCCCCCAGTCGAGAAAGGCACCCACAGGAGTAACTGAGACGACTTTCAGTAAAGCAAAATCTCCGACCACGGCATAGGGTCTTTTTGTGGTCGCAAGAAGCTTGCCGTCAGAATCGTAGAAAATAAAGACATCGACAGTGTCTCCCGTGTTGTAGTCTGCGGATGAAAAACTGCGGGGCATAAATAGTTCTCCCAGTTCTTCACCGTCAAGCAAGACGCCGGCATCAAGTTTATTGATAACCTTCAGTCTGTTAAACTTTCCTGTCTCAGTCATCTGTCTGTTATCTCTTGTCTTTCATTATGGATGCGATGCAGGGAAAAGGCGCATGTCAGGCAGGATAATAATGTCCGTTTTCCGGAGCGCCTGCCTTTGCTATACAGGTCTGCAGAGAATTTCAAGATGTTTCTGCAGTTCAGCCGGAGGAAGGTCATCAGGCAGTTTGTTGTCAGACAGCGAGGCAGCGTTGATCTTTTTGATAATGCCTGTGACAGCAAAACCGACTATTTCCTCGGGCGTCAGACTGCCGGGGTTCTCTATGAGCAGAGGCTCAGTGTACCACGACTCCCTTGTGGGAACGTTCCCGGCGCAGCGGATGTTGCAGTAATGCTCCTTCGGTAGTGCGCCTTTTGAGTGCGCCAGGGTGCAGAGATCGTATTTTACCAGCTGAAGCCCGCTTATGACAGGGTTTGAGCCGAGACCCAGCCGGCCCCTCAGCATCGGAAGGAACCTGGTGACATTGATGCCGGAGCAGTAGATCAGAACATCCTTGTCGTCCTCTTTCTCCGGCCGTACAATAAAATAGAAATAATCGGTTTTGTATTCATGTTTATTCATAATGAAATATATAATAAGCATTAGCGGAATAAATCTCAATATCACAGTTTGTTGCAAAGGGGTAACCATGAGACAGCGCCGGCTCGGCAAACAGGGGTCACTGCAGAAGAACGGCAGCGTAAAGTCAGTGGAAGAGATCATAAGGGAGTTGAAGCAGGCCGGCCGGGCGTCAAACGATTACCGGGAGCAGTCCCTTCAAATGCACGGGTTGATCTGCGCCAAATGCGGAAGAGAGTTTGAAGACAGGGACAGGCATTTACTGACAGTACATCATAAGGATGGCAACCATAAAAACAATCCTCCTGATGGCTCCAATTGGGAGAATCTCTGTGCTTATTGCCACGAAGATGAGCACAGCAGGGGCCTGCTTGCAGACTACCTCAAGGAGAAGGACCGCGGATCAAAAGGGCTGTAAATATTATGCCCTGCACTATAAGAAGATTATGAGAAAGGAGAATCATTATGAGTATCTTGCCGGAGGGAGAGCAGCTGCGAAAGGCGGTGAAATGGATATCCGATCAAAGGAGCGAACAGCCCGGGGCCGCCCTGTTCAGCCTGATCGAAAAGGCCTGCCTGAAGTTTGATCTGACGCCGAAAGACGGTGAATTTCTGATGCGTCATATTACTGAACAAGACGCGAAGTCATAACGCGATACCGCAGTTCCCTTCCCGCCGGAATGGGAAGGGATGCTGAGGAGGGCGCCGGGGGACCGTCAGTAAGAGGGGAGAATCGTGGAAGCATGGATCGACCCCGGGACATGGATTCTTGAACAACTCCGCATGATTGTGATATCTTTTTGTTTACACCCCCTTGTGGGGTGTACGCAAAAATCCATTCTCTAAGGTGGTTATGTCATACAAAGCATGGTTTCAATGCATCAATCCGAACTGTAACGAGAAATATCCCCTTAACACTGTCATCTACCGCTGCAAGGGATGCAACTCTCTTCTCGAGGTCCAGCATGACATGCAGGCCCTCAGTCACAGGAGTGCCACGGCATGGATGAAGCTGTTTGAGGACCGTTATAAGTCAACGCAATGGCCTTACGGTTCTGGCATCTGGGGCAAGAAGGAATGGGTGCTGCCTGAGATAGCTGACGAGAATATCGTATCTCTGTATGAGGGCGGTTCGAACCTGTTCTGGGCTGAGCGCTTTGGTAAAATGGTCGGCATTGACAACCTCTGGTTAAAGCTCTGCGGCAACTCCCACAGCGGCTCATTCAAGGACCTTGGCATGACCGTACTCGTTTCAATGGTCAAGCAGATGATCAGCGAGGGAGTGCCTATTCAGGCGGTTGCCTGTGCGTCCACCGGCGACACCTCTGCTGCGCTGGCCGTATACTGCGCTGCCGCAGGTATTCAGTCGGTCGTGCTTCTGCCGAAGGGCAAGATCTCGATAGCACAGCTTGTCCAGCCGATTGCAAACGGCGCGCTGGTACTCCAGTTAGACACGGACTTTGACGGATGTATGGAGGTGGTTAAAGAGATCACAAAAGACGAGACCATATATCTGGCCAATTCTATGAACTCGCTCCGCATTGAAGGGCAGAAGACCGTAGGTATCGAAATTGTCCAGCAGTTCGACTGGGAAGTGCCTGATGTGATCGTCATTCCCGGCGGCAACCTTGGCAATGTCTCTGCTCTCGGCAGCGGCCTGCTTATGATGAAAGACCTGGGCCTCATTTCAAAGCTTCCGCGTATTGTTGTAGCGCAGGCTGAGCGGGCGAACCCGCTGTACCGTTCCTATCTGAAGAACTTCGAGTCCTTTGAGCCAATACAGGCGCAGAAGACCCTTGCAAGCGCCATTCAGATCGGCAATCCGGTCAGCATCGAAAAGGCAATCCGCACGCTCAGGCAGTTTGACGGCATTGTGGTCGATGCCACCGAGCAGGAGCTTGCCGATGCCTGTGCACTTGGCGATATGACCGGCATGTTCAACTGCCCCCATACGGGTGTTGCACTTGCAGGCATGATCAAGTTGCTCAAGACCGGAAAGATTGATCGCTCTGAGCATGTTGTCGTTATTTCTACTGCACATGGCCTGAAGTTTACGGACTTCAAGGTTGCTTATCACGAGGGGACGCTGGACTTCCCCTGCCGTTTTTCGAACAAACCGATCGAACTGCCGCCGAGGGTGGATGCAGTTAAGGAAGCACTGCAGCACGCACTCAAGAAGAGGAGAGATATACATGCCTAACGATTCGTCTAACGCAAAAAACTGGAGGCCGGCCACCCTTGCCATTCACGGGAAAGGCAGGCTTCCCAAGGCCCATCACGCCGTCTCTACGCCGATCATGCATACGTCCAATTATTACTTTGACACTGCGGATGAGGTCGAGGACTTCATGCGGGAAAAGGGGCAGGGCAGGGTCATACGGGAACATGAATATGCCCGGTACGGCAATCCAACGCAGCAGGAATGCGAACGCAAGCTCGCCGCGATAGAAGGGGCAGAGCGCGCCGTGCTCTACGCATCAGGAATGGCTGCAGTGCTGCTGGTGATCATGACCTTTATGAAGCCGAAGGGACATATCATATTTACCGGAGACTGCTACCGCCAGACGCGCGACTTTGCGATAAACTTTCTGGGCAAATTCGGCATCGAGTATTCGATCGTTGACCCGACCGCCGAAGATATCGAAAAGGCGATAAAGCCTGAAACGAATATCATATTCACCGAGTCGCCGACCAATCCCTATTTGAGGGTACTCGACATCCCTGCCATTGTAAAGGTCGCAAGGGATCGCAGGATTCTGACGATCATTGATGCTACGCTTGCTACACCGTACAACATAAAACCGATAGAACTGGGCGTTGACATAGTCATTCACTCGGCAACGAAATATCTTGGCGGTCATAACGATCTCATGGCAGGGGTTGCCCTTGGCTCGACGGCGCTGATGACAGACCTCTATAAGATGCAGCGCATGATGGGAGCTACACCAGGGCCATTGACCTGCTTCCTGCTCGAACGCGGGCTAAAGACTTTTGGCATGCGCATGGAGCACCATAACAGGGCGGGGTTGGCAGTTGCCCGGATGCTTGAAGCACATCCCAAGATCGAAAAGGTCTGGTATCCTGCTCTTTCGTCACATCCGGATTACAAGATAGGCATGGAACAGATGAAAGGCTTCGGCAGTGTTATCAGTTTTCTCGTGAAAGGCGGCAACGCTGAAACGAGGAAGTTCATCGATGCACTGGAACTTTTCCTGATCACCCCGAGCCTCGGCGGCAGCGAGAGCCTTGTTACCCAGATGTGGGCCATGTCCTTTTTCGACTATTCAGAAAAATACCGCCAGGATATCGGCATGGTGGACAACCTGGTACGCCTGGCCCTTGGTCTTGAGGATGTTGAAGACCTGATCGCTGACCTTCAGCAGGCGCTCGACAGAATTTAACTCCTGGAAGGGGTGCATCAGCACCCCTGTTTCGCCTTATCGCTTGAGCGGTCTCAGTTTATTTAGGCTCCATGGGAAACGCGGCCTTCTCCCATTCGAGCCAGCCTCCCCGGAGCACGTAAACATTTGTATATCCGAACTCAAGCAGCCTGAGCGCCACACTGACGCTCGTCTCCTGATTCTTTCAGGCGCAGTAGAGGACGATCTTCTGCCCCGTCGGATAAAATCCATCGAGCTGTTCAACCTCATGTGCGTCGAGTCTGATGGCCCCCTTGATCTTCCGGTCACTCCTGCGCCAGTCCTTGCTGTAGCGGGCGTCGAATAATATCAGTCCCGGTTCATTAAGCATGGACAGCAGATTTTCCTTGCTGATCCACTTGATCCTGTTGTCAAATTCCGGCGCTGTCTGGGCAGCGCAGGAAATGAGGAGCAGGACCATTACGATTCCAGACAAAAAAATATTTATCTTCATTTTTTTCTCCTTTTTACATCATACCTCACTATTTGCCAGCGGTAAAGCTGTTGGATGACGGAAAAACAGATACTTCTCTTCCTTCACATTCGTCCAATGCTGGTGTAAAATGAAACCAGGAGGCTGTTATGGATGAGACGCTCGAACGGTTCGACCGGCTGATCATGATAGCGCTTGAGCACCTTGACCATGTCAGGGGCAGCGCCTATGAGCGGTACGCGGAAAATCTGCTCGAATCCCTCGTCTGCAGGAGAGAGAGCTATACGCATTATCTGAGCCTGCTCAATTAGCATCTGGCGAGAACTGATGAGGGAACTGGACATAGCCAGGATCGTCCGCAAAGCATCTCTTTTGCCGACTGCTGTTTAATTACGATGACTTCAGGTCCGGGAAAAGGAGTGTAACCGTGGTGCCTGTTTCTGCCGTGCTCTCGATCCTGATGATGCCCCCTTCTTCTTCTACAATGCTCTTTGCTATCGGAAGACCGAGCCCTGTCCCTGTCCGCGCTGTCCTGGTCGAGAAAAAAGGCTCAAAAACTTTTTCGATCTTTTCTGCGGGTATGCCCTCGCCGGTGTCCAGTATCCTGATCCTGATATAGGGCGCTCCGTTGACCATCTCCCGGTCGGTCGTAACAGACAGTGATCCGCCTTGCGGCATTGCATCAAGGGCGTTTGCGATGATCCGCCCGATCGCTTCCCGGATCTGTTCTTTGTCTGCGCGGATGACTGCTGCTTCCCCATAGTTTTTCTTAACGGTAATCGCCTGCTGACGATATCGCTCCTCCCCTGTTTTCAATGCTTCGTCGAGAATGCCGCGGATGTCATGATCTTCCATGAGCGGACTTCTGGTGCGGGAAAAGGCGAGCACATCACGAAGGATACCCTCGAGCCTGTTCACCTCGGTGATGATATATTCCGCATACTTTCTTTCTTTATCGCTGTCCGCAATCTTCTGGAGTCTCCGCGCAAAACCGCCGACAGCGGTAAGCGGGTTTCTGATCTCGTCCGCAACGTTTGCAGCGATTCTGCCAAGGGCAGAGAGCTTCTCAACCTCGGCAAGCTGTTCTCTGAGGCGCTGCTTTTCATCCTCTGTCCTTTTTCGTTCTGTGATGTCCCTGATCGCTCCGACCGCAACGATCCCCCCTTCGGTCTCAAGCGGACTCAGACTGATATCTGCGGGGAATTCCGAGCCGTCCTTTTTCAGTCCGTATATCGTCAGGTTCGTGCCCATCGGTCTTACCCGCGGCTGTTCGAAATAGTGAGCCACATTGTCGCGATGTCTGCCGCGATACCGCTCAGGGATGAGAAAGTCGAGGTCTCTGCCGATAAGATCTTCCTCCGTATATCCGAAGAGCGCTGCAAGCTGGGCGTTCAGGAGAACGATCTTCGCATCCCTGCTCACAAAGACCATGGCATCAGGAGCTGACTGGAGGAGCTGTTCATATCGCTTCTGAACATTCAGAAATTCGGCATGACACTGTTCCAGCTCGAGGGACCTCTGACGCATTTCGGCCAGATCTTTCTCCAGCTCTTCGCGGGGCTTATATTGTTCCATAGCAGGAACCTCCTCTATTATCTTCTTGTTCCTGAATCAATCCACAAGGTCCACCCATGCAGCAGATGCCGGGTCTGTCTCAGTAATTGGGATACTCATGAAGCCAACAGCCGGGCTTATTGCAGATCGATTACCTGATAACCCAGTTTCTCAATATTCTCCCGCGTGATCCTGATAAGGTCTTCTTCAGAGATCTCCGTCTCGTTAAAAGTGAGGGCTACGGAACCCTCTTCAGCCGAAATTGATTCGACACCCTTCATCCTGCCGATAAAATGCATCAGCGCCAGTGAGCACTCGGCACAGAACTCTTTCTGGACTTTGATATATGATGTCTTCATTTTTTCAGTATATCACAGAGGGCAGAAGAATTCGATTCATGGATAAACATCTTCGAAAGGATTGACAGGATGGAGGATTGCTGATACTATCGTTCGTAATTTGGCACACTTCTGTCAATAACTCAGCGCAGAAAAGGAGAGATGATGGTTACCAAGAAAGCCGTGAAAAAGGCAGTAAAAAAAGTGGTAAAAAAGGTTGTGAAGGCAGAAAAGAAGATCGTTAAGAAGACGGTAAAGAAAGCAAAGGCAATCGAGAAAAAGGTTGAGAAGAAGGTTGCCTCAGCAGTCAAGACGGTCAGGAAGAAGATCAGCAAATAGGACAACAACAAAGTGCGATGGGAGTTGAGAGCCGCATTGGGAGCAGAGGAATAAAATTGCCGGGAGGATGGAGCATGAACCTTAAAAGACTGATTATCATTGCAGTCATCATGGCTGCTCTCGTTAGTGCAGCGCAAATTGCAACTGCAGCCGAAGAAGGAGCTGCCTTTAATGCCTTAGTCGGTATCAGGGAAAACCTGCTTGCGAATGTCGGGAAGCGGGTTTCTCTCAGGGTCACCTCGGGCGACGCGATTGAAGGCACGGTGGTCAAGGTCGGCGACCAGGCAGTGCAGCTTGCCAAACTTTCAGGCCGGGATTTCTATGACGCGATCATCCGCATCGACAGGATCGAAGCGATCATTTTCAAGGCCCGCTAATATGAATTCTCTCTGCGGGCAGGATGGTTGACTTCAACTCAGAACAGATGTTCTGATAATATTTTCCATGTCGCATTCGAATGGTTCAATAAAAGCGATTATGTACGCACTGGGCGCTAATGGAGGCATTGCCATAGCAAAGGGTGCCGCTGCATGGCATACCGGCTCCGGTGCAATGCTGGCAGAGGCTGTTCATTCCTTTGCCGATTGTGCCAACCAGATACTGCTTCTTGTCGGTCTAAGGCGGGCGAAGCGGCCCTGCAATGAAGATCATCCGCTGGGGTACGGCAAGGCGATCTACTTCTGGTCCTTTATCGTTGCGGTCATGCTCTTTAGCATGGGAGGTATCTTTTCCATCTATGAGGGCATTCATAAGATACGCCATCCGGAAATGCCGGAGTCGCCCTGGATTGCGGTGGCGGTTCTGGTCGTCTCGATCGGTCTTGAAATGGGCTCGCTGAAGGGCGCGCTTGTGGAAGTGCGAAAAGTTCAGGGCAACCGGTCTTTTCTGAGCTGGTTCAAAACCAGCCGTCAAAGCGAATTGATCGTTGTCACGGGAGAAGATATTGCCGCGCTCTTCGGCCTTTTCTCTGCGCTGACCGCAGTCCTTGCCACGATTATTACTGCCAACCCCCTCTTTGACGCTATCGGCACGGTCTCTATCGGGGTGGTCCTTATTCTTATTGCAGTGGCAGTCGGCATTGAGGTGAAGAGCCTTCTGATTGGCGAGAGTGCTGACCCTGAGACAGTAACTGCACTCCGGGAGTTTTTGTCAAAGCGGCCTGAGGTGGGAGAGATATTCAGCCTTATCACGCTTCAGCTCGGCACGGAACTGATGGTCTCGGCAAAAGTGAAGATGAAGGAGATGGGCAGCGCTTTGCAGATGATAGAGGATATCAACAGGGTGGAATCTGATCTCAAGTCAGGTTTCCCTCAGGTAAGATGGATTTTCTTCGAGCCTGACGTGAAGGATTAGAAGTCTTTTTTAGCTCTGCAGGACTGCTGCATTAGTCTGGCCGCTCAATATATCTCAGAGATATACGATATCGTCTGAAAGGTCCGTGAGTTTTTCGCTGCCTTGTTCTGTTACGGCAAAGGTGTTCTCGATGCCGATTGCTCCCCTGTCCGGAAAGAGAAATTTCGGTTCTACCGCTATGGTCTGACCTAACAAAAGAGGCGTTCTGAATTTCGGTGCAAGGACGGGCAGTTCATCCAGTTCAAGGCCAACGCCGTGCCCCACAAACTTTGCCAGTTCACCGGGGTGTCCCATGAAATGCTCGGCAAGCCCTGCATCAGCGGCCATTTTTGCCGCCCGGTAGAAAAGGTCTTCGCAGATAGCCCCGGGCGTTAGGTTATCTTTAACCCATGACTGTATGGCAAGCGCTATCCTGAACGCCTGCTCGAGATCAGGATCAAGCTTGCCGATGCAGAATACGCGGGTCATGTCGACGATGTACCCGTTATAAAAGCCGCCATAATCTACCAGGATCGGGACGTTTTCCCGGACAGGGTCAGCAGACGGTCCGTAAGGCGCTGCTGTCCAGAGGCCCCTGCCGGTTACCGGCCCGTCAAAGCAGCCGCTGACCGCAGCATTTTCACCGCTGACTGCAATGCCGGTGATCTCCTGATTAAAACCACGAATACGGAGATATCCTCCGATGCCCAGTTTTCGGAGGCGGTATTCGAACTCTGCGGCAAGGTCAATCTCCCGCATGCCTGGCCTGAGGAATTCCGGGATGGTGCTGAAGGCATTGGCAAGCATCTGGCCGCTTATCCGCATCTGCTGCAGTTCCCAGTCGGATTTTACCGAGCGCAGGTCACGATTTATGGCAGAGATGTCCAGAAACTCGCAATTGCCTAACAGGCCGCGATAAAAATTGAAGTGCTGGATTGGCAGGACGTCAAAGGTGATACCAATGGTCTTAACGCTGCTGCCGAAGACTGCCGGCAGATCACGGCTGGAGGGGAAGGGCCGCACATCTCTTACAACACTTTCCTGAGCAGCCCTGCTGAAACTTTTTCTGACGAGCAGGACAGGATCGCCGTCAAGCGGAATCCAGAGGACGCTGTTTTGGCGCGTTCCGGTAAAATAGAATACATCGACCGCGTAATGAAAGAGTGCGCCGTCAAGTCCGGCTTCTGCGAGCTTTTCGCGCAGCTTTATCAGCCGCTGATTGATTTCGTTCTGCGGCGTCATGTCGGGGCTGCCATGAAGATGTTGCAAAGCGCTCAAGCCTGTCTCCCTTTGTCTATAAGGGCCTGAACCGGTTTAAGCCCGTAAGGACTGCCCTGTTCAATAGCGGTAAGAACGGTCCCGCCGCCGGTAAAGAAATAATAGTTTGCATTGTCCATAACGGACAGGTAAAGCCCCGGACAGAGGTCCTTAAATTCCTGAAGTGTATCGCCTCCTCCGTACATTTTAAGGGCTGAACTGTTCCTGTCTATGGTCTGATCAAGGGCCTGCGAGCCTGCAGAGAAATGGGGGGTAAAGCCCATGACCGCGTTGACGAAGATCGTCTTTGCTGAAGCGATGACAGAGGCCGCTATGGGGTCTTCAAAGGATGCAGGATCGATATCGAGCACATATCCGTATGACTTGCCGGGACTGAAGTCCTTTATTGATATGGTCCGGTATCTGCCCTCTGTGCGTGATTCAAGGATATCGGACGCTACAAGGTGAGGAAGCTCAACGATCTTTTTTCTGATCTTGTCTTTTTCAACCAGTTCCTTTGCAAGCGCAATGTCTTCATCAAGCACGCCCTTTATCTTCACCCCGTATTTGGCGCAGAGATAGGTGTTATAGATGACGCCTCCGAGGATAAGATGGTCAACTTTTTCATAGATGGCAGAGAGCGGCCCGATCTTGGTGTCGTATTTCGATCCTGCGACAACCGCAAGGAACGGTCTTTCCGGGGAGAGAACCCTGTCAAGGTTCAGGATCTCCTGCTGCATAAGAAAACCGGCATACGAGGGAAGATGGTTGGTGATATTAAATGTCGAGGCATGTGGCTGCCATGACCCGAAGGCATCGTTCACATAGATATCGGCAAGGCCGGCAAGCTGGAGGGCGAAACTCTCTGCCGCTTCTCCTTTAGTCTCTTCGCCCTGAAACCAGCGCGTGTTTGGCAGATAGATACCGCCAAGTCTTCTTTCCCTTAATTCCCTGATGGCAAGATTGATCGATGTATCGATGCCGGTAATTCCCTTCTCAGGATCAGCAGGGATTTTGGGAATATGGATCTTTGTATGAAGCTTCTGCTCAAGATACTGTACGATGGCATCCACCGATTCCTCAGGCCTGCAGACGATGGCACCTGATTTTTTGTCCCGTGGTCTTCCGACATGGGTCATCATGATCGGCCTTCCGCCCCGCTCAACAATATGAAACAGGGTCCCGATCGTCCTGTCGATCCTGAAGGGATCGCGTATCTCACCGTTCTTTACCACATTATGATCGAAGCGGACCAGAACGATCTTTCCGTTCAGTTCAGCCTCCTGGATCAAGGGAAGCCTCTGCTCTGTCTGCGTATTGATCATGGATTACCTCATGCGCTTAAATTTATGTGAATATTATAGCGTCTTGCCTTCTATCTCCTGAAATATTTTCAATCATACAAGATGACTCCAGCCTTGGCAACAAGGAAATAAGTGTTTTACGAGGTCAACCCTTCAGTTATGAGTGAATGGATTCAAGAATCCCCTCCTTACCCGGAGGGGGATGGGGAGGTTTTGGATAATTTTCTGATACCCCTCCCGACCTCCCCTTGGAGAGTGGAGGAATATGACTCCCCTCTTTGGCAAAGAGGGGCGAGGGGAGATTTTATGATAATTGCCCTTGGCCACAGAAGACCTATCGAGACATCTTTCCTGCTTGAAGAATGGCAGAGAATAGTCAATAATAACGCCATGCAGAAAAAGGACTACAAGAGGCTGCAGGGAAAAAAGAAGGCAAAAGGTGCAGCAAAACCTGCCGGGATGTCCGAAAAGGTATTAAGACTCCTCAAAATTTACACGCTGATTGCCCAGAACCGCTATCCATCAGTTACATCCCTGCAGGAAAAATTTGAAGTCTCCGAACGAACTGTCCGTCGTTATCTTGCAAACATTAACCTGATCGATTCCATTGAATTTGACCCTCAAAGTGAAGGCTACAGATTTGTTCATGGGGACAGGATCAAGAAGCTTCTGCTTTCTGAGGACGACTTTCTTATGCTTATAACAATGGGCGAAACGCTCACACACTTCGGTGATCCTTTTAGGGAAAGTTTCCAGCAGTTTGCGAACAAGCTGACGGATATTGCGAAAACGCCAACCAATAAAGCCCCGCAGGTTTTGATAAAGATACCGGATGCAATCGGATCAGATAAGTTGACAGCTACTTTTAATGAGATAATGCAGGGCATAAGCGACAAGAGGTCTATTGACGTTTTATACCATGCGCTCCATACAGGACAGGAGAAGAATCGGAGGATAGACCCTTACGGGGTCGTATTCTATGAGGGCGCATGGATGCTGATAGGATACTGTCATCTGCAGCAGGCAATCCGCACCTTTGCGCTCGATATGATCAAAGAGCTGAAGCTGACAAATTTCTATTTCAAGCCTAAAAATGATTTCGACCTTAGACAGCACCTTTCAGGCAGCTGGGGGATTCGTGATGACCAGCCGGTTGAGGTAGTTGTAAGATTCGCCGCAAAGATAGCCGACTACATTACCCGCAAAGATAAGTGGCACCCTTCAGAGAAAAGAAAGACATTGAAAAATGGAGATATTGAGCTTTCCTTTACCGTTGCCGGCGTTGAAGAGATAAAGAGGTGGCTCTATGCCTGGCTGCCGAATGTGCAGGTAGTGAAGCCAGAGTGGTTCAGAGAGCGGGTGAAAAAGGAATTGGCAGAAGCAACAAAGCAGCATAAAAAAGGTTTGTCGGGCATTAAGCCAGTCGATCAAAAAGAGAAAAGTCCTTATGAACTCTCTAAAGACCTTATCGGCAAGGAAGGCAGCGGTAGAGGTGATCTTTCAATGAAGGGGAAAGAGATATTCAGGGAGATGATGCGGAAGAAACATAATGCTCGCCATTGAAACCTGAAAGTCTTGTCAATAGGCGTGTAAAAAGCATTCATTGCGGGCATCTGTGATAATATACGAAAAAGGAGACAGCGCTAATGGCAAAGACAAATTTAGTGACAATCGAGCATCTTGAGATAAAAAAGCGGGACATTGATATTGTTAAGAAAGCCTTTAATGTCAAAGATTCGGCTGAGGCTGTGCGCCGTGCAATTGATCTGGCAAGCGGCAAATTAGAGCTTGAAGGCATATTTGATAAAAATAGAGGTGCAATAATAAAGAAACTTTATGATTAAGAAGCTTGTTGATACAAATATATTCATAGACCGTTTTTCCAATCCCAGCCTTTATAGGGATATTTTTCTGTCGGATGGTCTGGTGTATCTTTCTTCCATTGTGCTGATGGAACTTAAAGCTGGCGCTCACACAAAGGTCGCTGTCAGGGCGGTTAATGATCTTTATGAATTCTTCAGGCGGGTGAACAGGCTATGTATCCCTGCGCAACAAGACTATGAACGCGCAGGCGAGATCATTGCAAATCTTCAAAGCAAAAAAGGTTACGACATAAAAAAATGCTCTTCAATCACCAATGATTGTTTGCTTGCGGCATCAGCCAAGGGTGTTGGCGCTATTTTATATACACAAAATGCAAAAGACTTTTCGGCTATTCATGACGTTTTTGATTATAAGGTGCGTATCGTAACCCCCACTACTTTGACAATACCAATCCGGAAACACGATATTCTGTCAGACTGAGAAAGTCCGTATTCCCCTGTTAAAATAAATCCCCCCCCCTGACAGCCTGCTGTCAGTCCCCTTTGTTATCTTTAATGTAGAGGGCATTGCCGCTGATGGCAATCCCCGGACTACAGAAACTTCATAGGCGGAGGGAAACAGCATGCACGTATATCTTGGGTCAGGCGATCAAAGAAGAGCACTGATTGAGAATCTCAAGGGCAAAACCATAAACCATCAGAGGATTCTCCTTGAATACCTGCCGAAGCCAGATGTTACCCTGCTTTATGTCATTGGATATTGGGGCGGCCCTCACGCTGATGCTGTTATCGAAGAGGCTTATGGTAAGGAGTGGCTGCACAGAAACTTTCTCGGATTCGGTTGCAAAGGGGAAAAAGGCTTTGAATTCGATGGCATGGGCTCTGGTGGTATGTCTTACTCGCATGAAATAACCTCAGATGGCTTAGGGCAATTATACAAAATTAAGCAGGACTATTATAGAGACGAGATAGGGGTATCCTGCGCAAGGTCTATTGATGAGTCCCTGCATTGTTCGTTGAAGCATAGAGAATTTGTATTAGTTCGCTTAAGTCCAAGAATTGAAAAACAGCGCATTAAGGAAGTTCGCAGATGCAATCCCGGCCACACCACACCAGTTTTTAAAGATATCCATACACTCGGTGAATATCTGAAGATAAAGCCCCTCTATTGCATACAGGCCTGCGAAGAAGGCCCAATCAGCCGGACCATTTATCCCATAGAGTTTAACACCCTCGGACAGTTAAAGAGTATTTTGAAAAAAGACGGCTGGAACTTCTTTGCGAGGGGTGATTGGCGATACGAAGGGGGTTATAGGGTTTCTTATGAGAGGACCCCTGTCAAGGACATCAACCTCAAGCATGTCCTGTTTTATCCTCACTTCGTGGGGTTTAAGGATAACTATTAAACTCGGCACAAAGGGCAAGATATGCCTGACCTGCATACAACGGAGCACTATGAAAGACTTTTCTCAAAGCAGAATCGCAGCATACGAGAACTGCCCGCAGCATTATAAGCTTCGGTATCTTGACCGGATCAAGCCCCCCGGCAGCAAGGAGGGCATAGAAGCCTTTCTTGGGCAAAGGGTCCACGAGGCACTTGAAAAACTGTACAAGGAGCTGCTTCTTTCCAAAGAGAATTCTCAGGATGAACTGCTTGCTTACTATCGTGAGCGTTGGCAGGCGAATTGGTATGACAATATAGCGATCAGGAAAAAGGGGCATACCCGAAAATACTATTTTGAAACCGGCCTCAGAGCGCTTAAGAACTATTGGAAGCATTACCAGCCCTTTGATCAGGCAAGGACGCTGTCAACAGAATTTGCCATGGAATTCAAAGTCGGTGACTTTAAGATTAAGGGCTATATTGATCGCCTGAGCAGGTCTGCCGAAGGTGTATATGAGATCCACGATTATAGGACTTCTGGCTTCCTGCCCAATCAGGAAAAGCTCGATAGTGATCTCCAGCTTGCCCTCTATCAGATCGGCATCAAAGCGATGTTCCCTGATGTAAAGGATGTCCTGCTTGTCTGGCATTACCTACTCCATGATAAGGAGATGACCTCTGTGAGGACTGAGGCGCAGCTCAAAGACATGAAGAAGCAGGTCATCTCACTTATCAGGGATATTGAGCGCGACGATCAGTTCAAGCCAAGGGAAAGCAATCTCTGTGATTGGTGCGAGTATCCTGCGTATTGCCCTGCGAAAAAGCTCGATATCCAGATCACTGAGAAGACAGAGAAGGTTGATGTGAGGCTGAAGAAGTGAGGGAAAGGGCGGCAAACGCTGCTTGTGGGATACGGAATAAATATGAGGCATAAAACAAGGAGAACCTGATGATAAGAAAGAACAAGAAGAAAGGTACACTTCCTGCGGAGTTCACTGCATGGGATAGACCTCAGCAAGTCGATCATATTGTAACTCGCATTTTGGAGGGCAAGAAAGCATTTGCCGCAGAAAAAAGTATATTCGGTAAGGACATATTTGCCCAGGCAAATAAGGATTTTAAGGAACACAGTATTCCTGAGAGTACGTTTCACGCCACCCTATCAGGCTTAGTGCGTTCCAATACGTCAAAAATCAACTGTCTTGGTCGAAGGCAGGGCTATTATTTGACGAAAGACTTATCCTCTATTCAGGACGATAATGAAGCTGAAGCTGCAACTGAAGAAAAAGGGAAAATAGAAAAGGAAAAGCTGTTATATCCAATATTTGTAGAATGGCTTTTCACTCATGGTTTTTCTAAAGTCCGCGATACCTCCAGCGCGCGAAATCAGGATTTGGGAACATGGGGCAATCCTGATATTACGGGAATCAAGATTCATGAAACGTTTGGCAAGGCTACTGATATTGAATTTGTTACTATCGAGGTGAAATCATCTCCGGATAATTGGAAGTACTGGATATTTGAATCAGTAGCCCATAAAAGATTTTCAAATAGACCGTATTTTGCTTTCGCATATCCAGAGGAAATGCTTAACAAAATTGATTCCGATTTGAAGCAATATGCTGAAATATACGGGATAGGCATTCTTGTTCTGCCTCTTGCAAAGGATGTTTATGACAACATAAATAAAAAGACCTCAAAGGCTGCTCAATACAAAATCGCTGAGTATTCTTCGACCGATGTGATAGAAATATCAGCATCACAGTATTCACCTACTTATTATCATTTCCGGGGCCGCTTTCTTAAAGCAATAGGAATAAACACTGAAAGAGATCACCATGATTGGGGCCAAAGCAGTTAGCCCGGAGAGGGTAACTGCATTAAAAAGGAGGTCGCATTGTTTAAGTCAATCTTGGTTTTGGAATCACCGTGGGACTCAGAATCAGTAGAATCAAAATCCGTATGGCCTTTTGTGAGCGAGTTTGCGAAGGTGATGAATTTGCGTGCGTATCATCAGATTTTCTCAGACCGAGACTCGTTTATGCACTGGATTGAGGTATTCAATAAAGAGCCTGTTAAGTCAAAGCTGCTGTATATCGCCTCACATGGAAGCAATGGCCGTATTCAGGGACTGCAGCGTGATATCAATTGCAGCACTATAATAGATACGATTAAGAAAACCAAGGATATAAAATGCGTTCACTTCGGCTCCTGTTTGTTTGGCACAGAAAACAATCTCTCGCTTTTGCTTAAGCAGGCAAAACATCTTACGTGGGCTGCAGGATACAATCAGGCCGTTGACTGGCTCGATTCGACTCTCTTTGATATTATGCTCTGGCATCACATCGCCAATCCGCATAGAGGGGGTTTTAAGTTTCATACCCGTGCCGAGAAAGTTATGGATGTAGGTCTGGCTGAAATCCTTGGCTTTCGGTTTCAGTATCGGCGTGGAGATGCGATCTGGTCGCTTTGGCGTGAGCCAGGGGATAGTGACTGACTCCGCTGCTGCCATGTATCCTTGCAGAAATGAGGGATTAACAGGATACTATGACTACATAAATTACTGGCTGATCTTGGACAAGATTGGAGGCGCAAAAACATGGTAACAAAGAAAGGCGTGAATGACAATACAACCCCACCTATTATTTCGTCAATTAAACTATCTTCTGTAGATATTCTGACATATGTGCTTGACATAAATCCTGACATTTCCTTGGTAGAACCAGATAGCGGATTGGATGCATTAAATTTCGCTGCTGGATTTATCGAACATTCCGATATTATTAATGCAATTCTGGATCGCGGAGCTGACATTGACACTATAGGATCTGATGGCTGGACACCGCTGATGAGAGCAAGTCGTGAAGGCTACGTTAGTACAGCGTCAATACTGATTAGGCATGGTGCAAATATTAATGTCTGCGATCATGACGGCTTAACAGCTTTCATTATTGCGTCGCAAGCGGGTCATTCTAAAATAATGGAGCTACTAAATCGCTCAAGAACGGAGCCTCAAGCGAAAAAAGTGATGGCTCCTCAAGGTATCAATAGCGCAAATGAATTACCAAATGATCCAAAAATAAGGCAGATGGGATTACCTTCAAAGCCTCACATTAACAGTGACGACCGGAAGACATTTCTATCTTGGGCAAAAAATATTAATCCATATACCGGCATGCAGTTAATAGAGGCAGCAGGGAAAGAGCATGAACAGGTACTGAATGCCGCTATTATCGAAGCAATTGAAAACATGGATGAAATGGCATTTCGGGATTTTTTTGAAGGATATCGCCATGTAAAATTTCCCTATACTGCCGTAACGGTGGAATCGTTACGAACCTTATCAAATTGGATGGAGAACGCCCCCACTTTCATGGAAATGTTCAAGTCTGGTTCGTTCTGCTTTTCAAACAATGGGCGATATAAAACAGAAGCTCAAATTATTGAAGCATACAATGCCCGGAAGTCTTTGGATGACATAATTTGCAGGAGTTGGGTCGCCAAAGGCAATACAACTGCAGTTCGCTTTGGCGACCTATCGATAACAGGCGTAGATCTTATGGATACTTGGAAAGATGTATGGAATCGAACACTCAGCGATAGCGAAATCTCCAAGTTGTATAATATTTCTGGCAATTGGGAGATGGCGCTTTATGAGGGACGTATCCAAAGAGTGGAACAAATGCTTGGAACCCAACCGATTGTGAAGACTTTTTGTAATGAGTTGCAGGCGGTGTTGGAGAGGGATACAACAAAGGCGAAGTTTGCGCGGCAAACGAATAAAGATAAAGTATACGAAGTAATCAAAAAAGGTGCTACAACAATGAAGGAAATTGTAACAATTATAGGTGGGCGAAGCTATTACGTGCAGGTAAACGAGCTCATAAAAGATGGGAGAGTTGTCAAGGATTCATCGCAAAAAAAGACAAGATATCGAATTGCAGGATAGTGTGAGCCTCGTTGCATAAAGCTATGGCCAAGTAATACATTCTGGGGTCTCTGCTGCAGAGAAATAATGGAGGAATGAGCATATATGAAGATAAAATTGTTGTCATCTGATTTAGAAAATGAAGAGCCACAATATGATCCTGTTGTTACGCAATTAAGTATTCCTGAGCCATCTAAGTGGTCAATTGACGTGCTTCAGAAAATGAGGAAGAAAATAAAATTACAGCCAGATTTTCAGAGGGGCTTTGTATGGGAAAGTAAAAAGCAGAAGGACTTAATCAAGTCCATATACCGGAACATTCCAATTCCTGCGATATATTTTGCTAAATATAAGAATGGGAAGTTAGAAGTCATAGATGGTCAACAAAGACTTACTACCATACTCGGTTATTTAAATGAAAACAACGTTGATAAGCATTTGAGAAAAAAAGTTATCAAAAAGGCAGAACTCAAAGATAGCTCGAATAACAAAATCGAAGAGCCAGAGATTAAAAGAATTATAAGACATCAGCGATATATATATTGCATTGAGATTCCCAATAATAATTTAAACCTAAAAACCAAATATGAAATATTTCAAGCTCTGAACAAAGGGGCCTACCCCCTTAAGCGGCAGGAAATTAGAAATTGCCTATTTCAATCTGAACTGCCTGAGCTCAACAAGAAACTCAAAAGTAGCGCCAAGAAGCTTAAAGAATTAATAAAAACAGATTACAAGAGGATGGAGGCGGAAGAATTCGTTCTCAGATTTTTTGTAATCAATGAAAAAGCTTACGGGGAAAATAAAGTTTCTTCATTGCTTGATGATTTTGAATTGATTAAACGCATTAACATTAGAGAAGCAAGCAATAAATATCGATTGTTTATTAGGCGGATGAAGAGGATATTTGATAAGAGTAATTTTGATAGTTATTTCCAGCTGCTGAAGGATGACGCAAGTCAGCCGTTGAAAACGTCAGACATTGGCAAGTTCATATTTTCTGGGAAAATCAATCAGGGTCTTTTTCATCTGTTCGCGTTTTATTTGCCTAAATATAATGAGAATCAGTTTAGTAAAATTGACATTACCGCTACACGCAAAGGATTCATAAAGTTGCTCGAAAATAACGAGTTTGTTAGTTATGTATCTGGATCTGGCACAGACAAATTAAATAAGATAAGAAAAGCAATGAAGGTCTTTGAGAAATCTTTTATTTTGCCATTCTTTGGTGACTATACTGACAAATTGAAAAGGTCAATTTCTGCTCAGGAAAAAGAAACATTATACAGAAATATACCAATCTGCTATCTATGTTATGGCAAGATTAAGAGCTTAAATAAATGCGAATCAGATCACATAAAATCGCACAAGAAGGGTCACGATACTGGCTTGAATAACACGCTGGCAGCACACATATCATGCAACAGAAAAAAATCGGCACGCGAAATATCCGAATACAGAATGACACCAGAGTCAATAGCACGACGACGGAAAAATAAGAAAAATATCGAAGAATACTTGAGGCGTCTCAAAGATTGGAATAAGGCCCATCCGATAGACACATATAAGGAATTAGTGAGTTTTGCTAAAAAAGATACGAAAAGTTGACAAGGTCAAAACATGAGCAAGGCCGAAAAAAAAGAAAGAAGCTTTCTGAGTAAATCCCTTTTTGTCAGGGGATTGAACTGCCACAAGTCGTTGTATCTCCATAAATACCATCCTGAACTTAAAGATGAGGTGTCACCTGCGCTGCAGGCCCGATTTGAGGCCGGGATTGAAATCGGCAGGAGGGCGCAGGAGCTCTTTCCGGGCGGCATCGAAATTCCTTATAGCGCTGACTACGCCGCACAAGATAGAGGCGACAAAGAGCGCGATTAGGAAGGGCAGAAAGACGATATACGAGGCCTCGTTTGAGCATGAGGGCGTTTTCGTCAAAGTCGATATCCTGAATAAGGGTAAAAAGGGCTGGAATATTTATGAGGTTAAGAACTCAACAAAGCTCGACGACGTATATATTAAGGACACGGCCCTTCAGTATTATGTGCTTAAGGGCGCGGGCATCAAACTTGATAGGGCTTATGTCGTTCTCCTCAATAAGGCTTACATCAAAAAAGGCGCACTTGAAATCAAAAAACTCTTTATATCTGAGGATGTAACCGACAGAGTTCTTGGACAGCAGAAGTTTGTCGGCGAGCAGATACCAAAGCTTAAGGCGATGCTTGCAGCGAAGATGCCTGACATTCCCTTGGGGAAATATTGCGAGAAACCATATCTGTGCGATTTCAAAGGCCACTGCTGGAAGGATCTGCCGGAATATTCTGTCATTTCGCTCAGAGGAAAAGGGATCGATAAGTATAAGCTTTATGAAAGCGGCATCGTTCATCTTGCAGACGTGCCTGCCGAAAGCCTCAATAAAGATCAGCGGCTGCAGTTAGAGGCGTTTCTGAAGAAGAAAAAGATAATAGACAAGAAGGCGATCAGGGAATTCATCAGCACCCTCTGGTATCCGCTCTATTTTCTTGATTTTGAGACATTTGAGTCGCCCATCCCGATTTATGACAAAGCGCGGCCTACCCATAAGATCCCATTTCAGTATTCGCTGCATTACATAAAAAGAAAGGGCGGCAAGGTTTATCACAGCGAATATCTTGCACGGCCCGGAACCGACCACCGCAAGGAACTTCTCAAGAAGCTCCTTGCGGAAATCCCTGAAAAAGCATGCGTGCTTGCATACAAAAAGTCCGTTGAAAAGAGCGCCCTTAATCTTCTGGCTGAGCAATTCCCTCGGTTCAGGAGCGCAATAGAAAAAATCACGGACAATCTGCGGGATCTGATGGTCCCTTTTCAAAATAGGGCTTTTTATCATTACAAGATGAAGGGTGCATATTCCATAAAGGCGGTCCTGCCGGTCATTGACCCGACGCTCAGTTATAGTGAGCTTGAAATTGCGAATGGCAATATGGCGATGGTGGAATACGCCCGGATGAATTCATCAAAGGACCCGGCAGAAATCGAAGAAATCAGGAGAAGCCTGATCAAATACTGCACGCTTGATACTCTGGCAATGGTTCGGCTGCTTGATAAATTGCAGACAATGAGTAAATAGCGATAAATGCATTTGTTATATGTCACGCAAATAAATCTCCCCTCACCCCTCTTTGCCAACCAACAGTAGGTGCTTTAAGCACGAGGGGCATAATACTGTTAGTGCCGTTTGAAAAGGGCTAAATATGGCGGCGGTGTCACAGGGCCAGTAAGGGTCGGGACGCAAGAGAGCGGCAAGCAACTCGATTGGGGTCGAGCTGCTTCGTAGAGTACTCTGGTAGTAAAAGACCACTGTTGATATTTTGTATGGTGGCTATTGCCTGTTTCTATAGGATCTCCCTTCTATGGTGATAAACTTTCCGTTCATGGTCAGCCTGTCGAGTATTGCAGAAGCGGTCACCGAGTCAAAGACCTTACCCCATTGAGAAGGTATCAGATTCGTCGTAACAATGGTGGTGCCGATTTCGGTGCGTTTCGAGATAATCTGGAAGATACAATCAGCCTGTTTTTTGGTAAGCAGGGCATAGCCGAGTTCATCAAGGCAGAGGACGGGGACTTTGGCATAGAACTCTACAAAGCTGTAAAGAGTCTTGGCCTTGGCCATTTTGCCTGCCAGATCGAAGAGGCTCAGAAACATCGTCTGATGTCCTTTTGAGAGGGCGTCGTGGCAGAGGGCAGTTGCCAGATGGGTTTTGCCCACTCCGGCAGGGCCGATGATTACCAGGTTGCCTGGGGTCGTTAACCACCGGGTATGCATGAACTCCATAATCTTATCTCTGGGGAGTTTTGGGTTAAACTTCCAGTCAAAGTCGCTCAGCAGTTTGATTCTTTTTATGCCGGATTTTCTCATAAGCAAGGTGATCCGTTTTTGCTGTCTTTTGTGATATTGCGCTGCAAGGAACTTCTGCAGGAACTCCTTATCCTGATCAGATAGACTGTCCATATCACCAAGCAGCCTGAAGTATTTCCATAACTCAGATAAGGTCATCATAGTCGCTGAGGTTCCTTCCTGCGTAGTCGATATTGAGGAGTTCGGCATCCTGCGGATGCACCGGGTTATTCTGGTATCCTGAGGGTATAAGCAGGCTCTGCACATAGGTAAGTTTGTGGATCTTGTTTGCAAGTGCCTCTTTGACAGCCGAGATGACTGTTT
>JACRHC010000050.1 GCA_016217675.1 Nitrospirota bacterium | reverse complement strand
CCGGATTACCGGAGACTGCAGGAGATACCCTAAACAGAATATCTACGTTTGATAGGGGATTTCCATACCGATCCACGACCTTTCCGACAAGGTTTCCAACCGGACTGTTCACCAGCGTCTCTGACTGATTCCCAAAGACGCCTATGATATTCTTGCCCGGCCCTTCTATGTCCGGTCTCCCGTAGGCGTTGAATGGCGGCTGAATGCCAATGTTTCCGGTTGTTGCCGTTACGAGATTCAATCCGATCTGGGTGATAAATTCATCTTTTTCACTGAGTTTCGTATACAGGGGATTGTCTGACGTATACAAGCCAAGGAAATATTTGGTCTTTGCAATACCGTTTTTCCCTGTCGTGACCTCAATTTTATCCTGAGGTGCCCCAAGAGCGTTTTTTCCAAAATTGCCGCCCCCGGCTACTACCCTGAAGGTCACCTTTGCACCTTGAACCGGCACCCCCTGCTTGTCCTGAACAAACACCATGAGCTGCTGTCCCAACTGCTTTCCGACTATCCCGCTCTGCCTGTCTACCGGCAGTATCTTGGCTATTGTCGCAGCAGGCCCATTGCTCGGCTTTTTGGAGTAGGGAACTTTAAGGGTCGAAACAAGCTGATATTCTATCCACTGCGCAACCGTCATCCCGCCTGCTATCATCCCAGATAGCATATACCCTGCCTCGCCAGTGGAAGGGTTTTCCTTGATATATCCAATGCCGGTCCAGTCCTTATAGCTGATAGCGTTCAGCGCTAAGCCGTCAGCTGAGGGGATGCGAACAATAAGGCCTTGGTTAACGGCGTTCGTGATGTCTTCTTTGATATTGTCGTCAAGGGTAAGCGTTGGGAGAACTGCAGCAATGTTCGTTTTGTCTATTGTCAGAAGCTGTCCGCTGAGAGCTGATTGCTGATCGCTTACTAACTGTATCAATTTTGCTGTCGAAATGCTTTCAACCTGAAAATCATCCTCGAATATCCTGTGCTCAAGCACAGAGCCCTGAAGTCCAGATAACTGCATAAAAGTCTTCTGCCTGTCATCAGAAAATCCCCCCACGCCCCCCTTTGCTAAAGTGGGGACCACGCTGACAGCTCTGAGATTCGCATCGATAAATACCCCTTTCCACTCAAATCCATGCGGCATATCAAGGAGATAGGTCACATCTATCACACCGCCGACGGTAACAACAGTCGGTATCGGTCTCGATATCGCCAGATGCATCAGTGATGCAAGCTCATCCTCTGCCTGATTCCACCGGTCAATGTAGCGAATAGCCTCTTGATGAAGTAGCGCCTCTGCATCATCCTCTTCGCTGAAGGCTGAAAGCTGACTGCTGATAGCTTTCTGTGCCACTATGCCGATTGCTGTCAGGTTTCCGGTAATATGGCTGTTGGCGATTCTCTCAGTGCCATGAGGGGATATGAGTTCGATGGTAAGTGTATAGTCTTCCCCCATAGGCAAGCCGTCTATGCCTACCACCACTCTCTCGTCATTCAGCTTCAGCACCGGCCTCAACCTCACGAGATATGCAGGAGTATTGTCCAATCCTCCATAGGAATCGATGATCTGCTGGTCTTCAACTGTCTCAGGCTCGTAAGTCATAATGATCTGCTGGTTGCTGAGTTTATATAGCGGCAGCGTAATTTCAAAGAGGAGACTGCTGTTCACTGCCGGCTGATTGCTGAAAGCTGTCAGCTTCACTTTATGTATCAGCTCATCTGGCAATTCTGTATATTCATGCGTTATCTTCTTCTGGTCGAACTGCAGGCTGCTGGGGAGGATCTTCATCGTCTCAAGGATAAGAGAGCGTGTCAGCCTATAGCTGTCAGCCGACTGCTGAGCACTGACTGCTGATAGCTTTTCTTTAAAATACTCAAGCGGCGTCAATGCTTGCACTGAGCCTAAGTATTCGTCTCTTATAGCTGAAAGCTGAGCGCTCTCTACTGACAGCTCAACAGGCATATTGAACGTATAGCCTTTGGGCTTGATGCTGGTGTCGAGTCCAAGCCATGTCTTGCCATGTCCATCGATGACCGCTCCCCTATAGTTTGCATAAGGGATCAGGCTTTCGATCCAGATATGCTCAATCTGGATGTTTGCTATCTTGCCTCCCTGTATCACAGGCTTGGACGGTATGCCTGCCTTCCGGAAGAATTCCGCCATCTTCAGGGGATCATCAATGCCTGTCAGGTTTTTTGCCTTTTCGAGGTCAGGGAAGAATTCTATGGTTCCCCGAATATATCTGGTGGGAAAACCCGAGGCACGCAACAGCGCAGCAAGCAGTGTTGCCTGGTCACAGTCGTTGCCGGATTTCTGTTGTAAGGTCTCTGCAGCCCCTTTCATGCAGCCCCAGTACCACTCTGTCTCTATACTGTTTTTGACATATTCATAGATCGATACCGGGTTCCAGCTCAGAGATTCGGCAAGGGCCGCCATTTCAGGTGATATGGGGGCCTCTGATGTATCTTTGGTATCATCGGGCAAGGTCTGCTGGTTGCCGCCTCTATAAGAAGGAATTATTGCAGGAGATGCGTCAGGTTCACGTGCAGGGTAGTTCATATTTTTGTAAGGAAGACTCCCGAAGATCGGTCTTTTGGTTTTGCGAAGAATCTTGTCTAAAAGGGTTTTGAGATTTTGGAGGGTTTGCAGGATTTCCGCTGTTTGAACCTGAGAGCTGACTGCTGATTGCTGAGCGCTATCTTGCTGAAGGCTCTCTATAAGCCTCAGATAATCTGTCAAGGCCTTCAGATATCCGGCTTCCATATCACGATGCCGCTGTCCTGCCTTGCTGCCGAACTGAACCAGGGTCTCCTGTCTGAGCCTGAACCTTTCCTGAAGCAGAAGGTCCGATAACCTGATCTCTTCTGCGTGGATGCTCAGCTCTGCTATCTCGTCTGTAATGGAAAAGCCCGCACTGAGTTTTGCCTCTGCCCTTCCGATCAATGCCTTGCTCTGACTCAGTCTCTTCTGGAGGTCTTTCTCCATGTCAAGGTCCGCGGCATGGCCGTTCGCGTACGCAAGGAATACGGTTATGATAAAGATAATCTGGCTGGTAATCCCCCTCTGCACTGTCCCCCCCTGATACGGCCGCAGTCCATCTGACCGCACAATGCTAAGGACTTTACTGTAAAAGAAGCGACATGTCTAATAAATATTTCTTATAGGACCTATATCGGTAACGCAGACTGCCTCAAAGTCTGTAATATCAGCCATCATTACTTTGAAATCGAATAATAGCGTCGCCCGTTGATCATCGTTACTTATATTGCAGACATGAGCAGAACGCGGTAGAATGACAATGCATATCATTGTGCAGGGAGGTTATCATGCTGCTGAACGAAAAGGATGCAGGCAAAAAGTTGTGCCACATAACGCTGTCAGCAAAGGCCGCAACATGTCTTGCCTCTGAATGTATGGCATGGCGATGGGCCGAGTACACGCCGCATGTCTGTGAGAAATGCGGGACAGAAGATACAGAATGGATCGACCACCCGGAGCAGAGACGGGGCTATTGCGGACTTCCCGGAATACCGAAGCTATAAGAAGAATTGCGGAAAAACGGTATAAGGGAACACTGACAAGGACTAAAGCGGAGAAAAATGGAAAACCTTAATGTCTTGGACCTGCTGAGGATCATCAGATCCGAAAACAACCTGATTTATGTGGTTACCGACAATGAGCGGAGCACAGAGGCAGTTATCGTTGAGGCCGCTGCAGAGGTTGAGGGGGTTGGAAACCCTTTTGTGTGGACCTGCACCGAAGGGGTCATGCGCAAGGGAGATTCCCTTAAAGATACCGTAGAGCCTCTTGCTGCGATTGACTTTGCAGCTTCGCAGCCGGGGCCTGCCATCTTTCTTTTCAAGGACCTTTCCGCCTTTTGGGGTGACAGCCCTTTTATTATCAGGAAGCTGAAGGAATTTTCTCTCCGCGTCAGGTCAAATGTCCTGATCATCACGGGTGCTGAAGAGGCGGTTCCCGAGCATCTGAGGGAAGACCTTGTCATTCTTTATCAGGGACTTCCCCGCATCAGTGAGATCAGGAAGCACTTGACTGCCTTGAAGGACCGCATGCCTCTGCTGGCCCAGGCCTGTGCTGCTGATCCTGAACTGGAAGAGAGATTGGCGGTAGCCGCTCAGGGGCTTTATCTCACAGACATCGAGCGCAGCATCCGGACATTCGATTTCGCTCATAGCAGCAGTCAAAACGATATGGTTCAGATGCTCTTTGAGATCAAGCAGCAGATCATCAGAAAAAGCGGCATCATGGAGTTCATTGACAATGATGCTGACAAGAGCCAATTGGGAGGAATGGAAAACCTCAAGCTCTGGCTGGAGCGCCGCGAAAAGGTGTTCGGCCTCGGCAACATTTCCTCCGGCGCCATGATGCCAAAGGGCGTGCTGGTCATGGGGATATCGGGCTGCGGCAAGTCGCTCTTCGTCAAGGTGATCGCTGCACACTGGCGTCTCCCCCTCATCCGGCTCGATATGGCTATTTTGTACGGCGGGTCGTTTGGATCTCCTGAGTCCAGCCTGCGCAAGGCATTCAGAACTGCAGAGGCGATCGCACCCTGCGTGCTCTGGATAGACGAGATCGAGTCCGGTATTTCGTCGCAGGGGTTCAAGGCTGAAGGCGGCTCCGCGTCCCGGGTATTGGGGTCGTTCCTGACCTGGATGCAGGAAAAGAAGGCACCGGTCTTTGTGGCCGCTACAGCGAACGCCATCGAGATGCTGCCCGCAGAAGTCCTGCGCAAGGGACGCTTTGATGAGATATTTTATGTCGGACTTCCGGATGAGAAGGCGCGTGAGGAGATATATCGCATTCATATAAAGAAACAGAATATCGATGTTTCCAGTATCGATCTCTCGCTGATGGTATCATCGCCAAAGCGTCTTTCCGGGGCCGAGATCGAGCAGGTGGTCAAATCAGCGGTTTTTGAAGCCCTTGCCGAGAACCGACCGGTGGTTGAGCAGGATTTTCTGGTTGCGTTGAGCAGAACCGTACCTCTTGCGGTCACCATGGCAGAACAGATCAAAACCATTGAGGCCTGGGCCTATCAACGTGCAGTGCCTGCTTCAGGGAAATACCACAGGTAACGGCTTCAAACCTCTGCGATTCGACCTCCTTTGCCTACTAATCCAATGCATATTTGTTGCAATATTGTCCATTATCTGTAGAATATAATTATGAAATTCGAATGGGACGGGGCCAAGGATGCCAAGAATAGATCAAAGCACGGCATAGACTTCAATACGGCAAAAAGTCTGTGGAAAGACGAAGACCGCATTGAAATTCACGCACCACACCCTATTGAAGACCGATGGATCATCATCGGCAGGATCAAAGGCAAGCTTTGGACCGCTATTTATACAATGCGTGGCGAAGCAATTCGCATTATCTCAGCAAGACACTCAAGAGAGAAGGAGGCAGCATTATATGAAAACCCAGACAAGAGCTAAAACTACAAAGGAATTTGATCGCCGGTTTGATTCAGGAGCCGATATCCACGACCTGATCGATATGTCAAAGGCAACTATTCATCATTCAGGAAAGAAGGTGCGCCTCACCCTCGATGTTGCTGAATCTTTGGTTCAGGATATAGACGCCATTCGCAAGCAGATTGGCGTAGACAGGGGAGCCCTTATTAAAATCTGGCTGCACGAACGAGTAAAACAGGAAAAGGGCTTCGCAAAGGCATCGTAAACCATGAAAGCTACAGATCAGCTTAATATACTTAACTCTTTGATTTAAATGGTAGGCCCGGGCGGTTTCGAACCGCCGACCTCTACCGTGTCAAGGTAGCGCTCTCCCCCTGAGCTACGAGCCTATTGAAAGGGATACTGCGAAGCGATATTCATTAAACCTAAAAGGGCTGTTTTTTGTCAAGAGAATGGCCCTGAATGCCTATAGAATAAGGCCTGCAACGTCTGCCTAAGAGAGCCTTACTTCCACGGTCTCACCTTTTTCAATACCATTGACGTTGACAGGAATCACAAAGATTCCGTCAGCATGGACCAAAGTCCTGATGAGACCGGATTTCCCAAGCAGGGGGACTGCCCACAGGCCGTCCTCCCGTTCTTCCAACACTGCCCTGATATGCTCTTCCCGCCCCTGAGAAGACGAAACATTCCTCGACAGCCTTGCCAAAACAACCCCTTTCAGCTTATCAGCACGCCGCTCTTCAAATCCGCAGAGGGCATTCAATATTGGTCGCATGAAAATATCGAGACAGACACTGACGGCCGCTGGATGGCCGGGAAGGCCGAAGACCGGAATACTGTTCATGACGCCTCCGATCATCGGTTTGCCGGGCTTGAGCGAAAGACCGTGAAACAGGATGCCGGGGTTGCCGATATCTTCGATGATCCTGGCAATCATATCCTTTGTCCCGACCGACGTGCCGCCTGATACAGCGATGGCATCGGAATCCTTCATCGCGTCTTCAACCGCATCGCGTATAACGGTATAGTCATCCCTGAATATGCCCTTTCTTATCGGGACGCCTCCGGCTTCAGTGACCATGCCTGCAATGACATAGGAGTTGGTATCTCTTATCTGTCCCAGGGAAGGCCTTTGCTCCGGAGGGACGATCTCGTCACCTGTAGATATGATCGAGACAACAGGCCTCCCGAAAACCATCACCTCAGTAACGCCAAGGCCTGCGGATGCGCCGATGTCAGCTGGCCTCATACGGTGCCCCCTGCTGACCACGACCTCATTGCACTTCAGATCCGCTCCTGCCTGAATAACATTCTCACCCGGCGCAACAGCCTTCATAACCTCTAACATCCTGCCATCAATGACCTGCACATGTTCGAACATCACAACAGCATCAGCCAGGCCGGGAAGCATGCCGCCAGTCGGGATCTTTGCAGCAGTGTCATCAGGCAAGATAAAATCGGCAGGCTCTCCCATGAAGATCTCTCTTGAGAGGGTCAGATATGCCGGCATGGTCTCTGTGGCGCCAAACGTATCTTCTGCCCTGACCGCATAGCCATCGACTGTTGAGCGTGCAAAGGCAGGAAGGTCTTCTGCTGCAACAATATCCTCTGCGCAGACCATACCGAGAGATTCTCCGATCCTGACTGCCCTCTTCTTCGTCTTCTTTTCTGCAAGATTACCCAGGAGCAGTTCAAGGGCCTTCTCTGAGGTCATGACGCCTTCGCGGCCAAGCATATCTTTCATGGATGATATTATAGTGGAAAGTGCAGGGACAGGGATATCGTAGCTAATGAAAAACCGTTACCAAGGTCTGATGACTGAAGATATTGTCGCTGATTTCGAACGTTCGCCTATGAGGAAGATCAGCGATCTTTTGAAGGATCAAGTCGGGCAGTTTCCTTTGAATGCTGTCGGTAATAATCAAAACAGCCTTCTTCTTGTCTTCCTTTGCCCCTTCCTGATAATATCGGGGGTTTTTGTATGCCCAGGTGAAACGTAATGCAGAAGTACTTATGTCACCGTGCAGAGGATATGCAGCCTCCTCATAGTAATAAACAATATTCTTTCCTGTATGAAGATCGAGAAGAGGCACAGAGACCGCAGGGTTCATGACATAGTCCTGAGGAAGAGGTGTAAAAACCTCAACGCGCGTAACGTCAAGATCGTTCAGATAAGCTGCAACATCCCTGAGGTTGGCAGCGCTTGTATGCTGCAGAAATGGCAGGAACCCGGAGAGGGCAAGGGTCAGGGAAAAGGCAACCGTTGAGTAGGCAAGGAAGCGGGCGTTCGACTTATTTCTGATTAATCCGAGTCCGTAAGAGGCCATAAGACTTAGCAGGGGAAATACCATGATAATATAGCGGATCCTCCGGACCTGCAGAGCAAGAATAACAAAGACCGGCCAGGCAATAATGACATAGGCTGTGTCCCTCTTTCTGACAGCAACAATGAGCGAAACAGCAGCGAGCATCGGGATGAGAGGATGCATCTGAAAAAAATACGTTGAAACAAGACTCTCTCCCCAGCGTTTCAGGCCGGGCATCTGATATGACATCAGCAGATGGAGCTGCTTCACGATTTCGTCATGTTTGAACGCGATCAGAAGTGAGATCATAAAAAAAGAAAAAAAGAAGACGATCATGCCGCGCAGGGCAATGCGGTCAAGACCCTCCTTTCTGTTTTGATAGAGTTCAACGGCATACATGACAGGAATTACGGTGAGCATGGGCCAGGTCGAATACTTGGCAAAGAAGGCACAAAACAGAGCCAGGCCGGAAACGGCCACCATGATGCCTCCTCGCCTCAGGGCAAGAAGAAAGGTATGGACCGAGAGCATCAGAAAGAACATTGACGGCACATCAACCAGCATCAGCGGCACCTGGGTGACAAGATACGGAATGCCGAGGAGGAACATCGCAGCATAAAGACCCCTGTCCTTGTCCCAGAGTTCTTTCCCTGTCAGATAGGTGAGCACGACTGCTGATGAAAAAAGCAGCGTATTGAAGACCTGAATGATCAGCCTGCTCTCCCCGAAAACAGCAAAGAGTATCCCGTAGAGAAACGGCATAACCGGCAGGTCTGTCCATGCATTGATCCCATTGCCCCATTCCCGGAAGAAATAGCCGAACCCATAGAGTTCAAGGTGCTTTGCCTGGGTGAAATAGCGCGATGCGTCCACGATCATCTCTGGCTCCTGCCAGAAGATGGCTGAGACAAAAAAGGAGATTATAAAAAGGGCTGTCCGTGGTCTTCTTTCGATCAGTCCAAGGCGCGAAAACATAAAGGCTGCAACAAGGCTGAAGCAAAGGATAACTCCTGTACGCAGAGGCTGGACAACAGAAAATACGTCCTCCCAGCTGACAAGCCT
>JACRHC010000052.1 GCA_016217675.1 Nitrospirota bacterium | reverse complement strand
TTTGTTCCATCTTTTTACGTGGGGATGGAGCCACGACATGCCACATGAGTCTCATAACCCCCGTCGAGACCATTCGCCCCCGAAGTGAGACTGTGATTGGAAATCCGTGAATCTTTATCTGCCGTAACGAACTCCGGCAGTCATTCACATCTTCCTCTCACACATCTATTATAGCACAATGGCACATATCAGCGGCTTTTCATGGCCCGTTCGATCTCGCGGTCTGCCTCTTTCTTCTTGATCGTCTCCCGTTTCTCATACTGCTTCTTGCCCTTGGCCAGACCGATCTCTGCCTTTGCACGGCCGTCCTTGAAATAGATCTTGAGAGGGATGACGGAATATCCCTTCTGGGCTGCCTTGGCCTGCAGTTTCATTAATTCTTTTTTGTGGAGCAGGAGCTTGCGCGTTCTGACCGGATCATGGTTCATGATGTTGCCGTGAGTATAGGGGCTGATATGGCAGTTGAAGAGGAATACCTCATTATCTTTTATCAGGACATAGCTGTCCATAAGGTTTGCCTTGGCGTCTCTGAGAGATTTGACCTCAGTGCCGGTCAGGACCATGCCGGCCTCGAGCGTCTCCTCAATGAAATAATCATGATACGCCTTTCTGTTCTGCGCGACGATCTTCATACCTGAATAATACCATGCGTGACTTTACTTTGCTTAAAGCCAGAAGCAGGAGCCTTAAGCTCACCAGCTTCAGGAAATACAAAAAATGTTGCCGTCTGTCATTCTGGCGTATAATAGGACATGGCTGAGATCATATCTGGAGAGGATAAGGCCTGGGAAATCATTGCAGGACTCTTGCCTGAGGATGTCTGCATGCGAACCGGTGCTCAGTATAACGACCGCAGTAAATTATATACCCTTCCTTCCTTTGGCACGTTGTTTTCCCTTGATCCGCAAAAGAAAATCATTATGAACCTTGAACCTGCAGGAGAAATATTTCTGACGCGACTGCGCTATTTCTTTGTGCTTTCCCTGCTCTGGTATCTGGTCAAGGCCTCCGATGCAATACCTGGCGGTAAACTGATCAAACCATCCGGCATGACAGGCGGCGACATCTTTTTTCGCGGTTCTCATGTGCTTCCTCTGGACAGTATCGCAAAGAAATATGCCCATGACCGGAGAGGGTTCAGGGAAAGAGGACTCTCGCATGGGGGCAAGGTTGTTGAATATGGCGATGTTGCAATTGAACTCAGCCCCTTTTCGAAGGTGCCGGTCACCGTCATTCTCTGGCTTGCTGATGATGAATGGGAGGCAAGGGCAGATATTCTGTTCGATTCAACTGCGCAGAATCAACTGCCGATCGATCTGCTCTGGTCTGTAGCCATGATGTCAGTGCTGATCTTTTTGTAGAGCTCTGAACCGGGTATACCCACAGATCAGGATGCAGAGGTCTGCCTGTTTTTCTTATAGACAGTTACTCCGGGGAACGCCAATGGCTCGAAGAGGTCCCTCCGTTTTCTTAAGGTCTCTGACTGTCCGATGAAGAGATACCCATCATCTGCAAGCGCTTCCCATAAACTGAGCGCTATCCGGTCGGCTGCCTTATTTGACATGTACATCAGTACATTTCTGCAAAAGATGAAATCAAGGTTGCTGATCCCCCTGAGCACCAGCGGATGAAGGATATTTCCGTGTACGTATTCAATGCTGCTGATAATCTCCGGATTCAGTCGGAAACATTTCCTGGGTGTCGCACAGGTTGCTGTGGTGGTCCTCTGAAAATATCTCTCGATGAGATCAGTGTTGGGGCCCCTGAGCGAATACGAACTGTAGACACCGCCCCGGGCCTTTTCGAGGGCCATAAGATTGATATCGAGTCCCAGGATCTTTATGTCCCATCCATGCAGGGGTTCTGACTGGTTTCTGAGCAGCATTGCGATGCTGTAAGGCTCCTGTCCCTCTGAGCAGCCGGCGGAAAGAATGGTGATCGACTTGTCCGTATGCAACACCTTGCTCTTCCGCTTCTGTTTGTAAAGCTCGAGAAAAAGCTCGAACTGCGTAAATTCTCTCAGAAAATAGCTCTCTGTATTCATGATGAAACTCGGCAGGTCATGCAGTTCGAGTTTCGAAAGAGGATCGTTGGCGAGATAATGGAGATACTCTTTCATGGAATTCATCCTGAGGGCCTGCAGCCGAGGCTGTATCTTTCTCATAAAGGTCTCGCGCGTATGCGCCTTCAGTGAAAGACCAAATTCCCCTTCCAGCAGCGTTTTCAGCGCTTCGAAGTCCTTATCATCCATAGTGAGTTGCATATATAATTTACTAAGCAATTAATATGCCATCATATGCTCAATTTCAGGCATACAAATCAAGTATAATGATTCAGCAGGAAAGCGCAACACATTATGAACAGAAAGCTGAAAGATAAAGCAAACTCATTGATATCACAGGAAAAAGGGGTTGTATTCAAGGACCCTGGCGGAAGGATCAATATTGCCCTCTGCTACCCCAACACCTATTCCGTGGCCATGTCCAGCCTGGGGTTTCAGGGTATCTATGGCTTTTTCAACAGTTTGAGCGATATCGTCTGTGAGAGGGTCTTTTCCCCTGACCAGGAGGATTGGGAGGAATATGAGAAGTCAGGCGCTGAACCCTTTTCTCTTGAATCCAGGAGACCCCTGTCTGCATTCGATATCATCGCTTTTTCCGTATCGTTTGAGAATGATTATCCGAATCTGCTGAAGATGCTGAAGATGGCAAGGATACCTCTGCGGAGTTCAGAAAGGGCGTCTCATTACCCTCTGGTGATCATGGGAGGCGTATCTGCTTTTTATAATCCTGAACCGCTCGCTGACTTCATGGATGTCATATTTGTCGGCGAGGCAGAAGAGATGCTCGAAGAATTTCTTTCTCAATATCGTAAAACAGGAGAAAGGGAAGAGCTTCTTCTGAAGCTGCCTGCGATCAAGGGTATTTATGTGCCACGGTTCTACACGGTCAGATACGACGAGACAGGAAGGATCATGGGCAGAGCTGCCAGTCATCATGCTCCTGATACGGTATGCAAAAGGGCCATAAAGGATATCACGCGTTCTTTTCTCAGGTCAGCGATTCTTACGCCCCATGCAGAGTTTTCAAATATGTATCTCCTTGAGGCAATGCGGGGCTGTCCCTGGTCCTGCCGCTTCTGCGTGGCAGGTCATATTTATAACCCTCCGAGGCAGAAGGACCTGTCAGGTCTTGCTGCAGAGGTCAGGGCTGCAGTTCAGAAGACTCAGAAGGTCGGTCTTATCGGACCGTCTCTTTCTGATTATCCCCATGCAGAGGAAGTGCTTCAGATGGAGGGTGTTGACTTCTCCATCACGTCATTGCGGGCAAGCCCGAAAAGTGTCCGGCTTGCGCAGCTCATGAAGGGACATAAGAGCATATCCATTGCCCCTGAAGCCGGAACGCAGCGTTTGAGGGATGCAATCAATAAAAAAATCACTGAAGAAGACATCCTTGAGACAGCAAAACAGATCCTGGAATGCGGCATTGAGACGCTGAGGCTCTACTTTATGATCGGCCTGCCGACAGAGACCAGGGAAGATATTGACGGCATAATAGGCCTGGTCAAGGCTGTGCGCAGGAATTCGCGGAAAGGGTTCATCCGATTGAGCGTAAGCACCTTTGTGCCAAAACCCTTTACCCCGTTTCAGTGGCATCCCATGGAGCCGCTCAAGAGTATCAAGGGAAAACTGCAGCTGATAAAGAAGGGCCTTGCCCGGGAAAAGGGCATCAAGGTGCTGCATGACATGCCAAAACAGGCGCACCTGCAGGGGCTCTTTGCGCTGGGAGACCGGCGTGTCGGCAGGGTAGTTGAGCGCATTGCTTTTGATAACATCGATGTCATAAAAAAAGGATCTGAAGATATTGATATCGCTTCCTACATTTACCGGCAGAAAGATTTCTCAGAAAATCTGCCCTGGGATTTTATCGATGCAGGAGTTTCAAAGGGGCATCTCTGGTCCGAATATCAAAAGGCCCTGAACGGATGAACCTCATTGTCATAGCGGTCTCTTCATTCCTGATTGCGCTGTCAGGAGCACTGGTGCCCGGGCCGCTCTTCACGATCACAGTGACTGAATCAGCCCGGCGGGGGGCCTCGACAGGTCCTCTTCTGATCCTCGGCCACGCAATCCTTGAGATCCTGATCATTATTTTGATCCTGTCAGGCCTCTCACCCTTTCTGAAGCATGAAACAACAAGATATGTCATCAGCCTTGCGGGAGGAGGCATGCTGCTGCTTATGGGTATTATGATCCTGAAAGACCTGCGCAGAGTCAGGCTCGATCTGTCAGCAGAGAGCGGAAATAAAAAGATGAACCTTGTTTTGACCGGCATTGTCGGAAGTCTTGTAAATCCCTATTGGGTCATCTGGTGGGCCACGATCGGCCTCGGTTATCTTGTGAGTGCGATGAAATACGGTTTTGCAGGCATTGCAGTTTTCTTTCTCGGCCACATCTCTGCAGACCTTGCCTGGTACAGTCTCGTCTCCTATGCCGTTGCTAAAGGGAGAAAGATCATGGGGGACAAGGCATACAGGATTGTTTTGGCGGTCTGCGCTGTTTTCCTCATATTTTTCGGTGCCTGGTTCATCAAGGCAGCATGACAGTATCTGCATTGCATTTTCATCATGCGGCTGCCCTATAATCTAAGGACAGAAAAATGGGGTCGATTTTCGATAATATAAAAGATGTGCGCCGAGGCATCACTGAGGCAGCGATGAAGGCCGGCAGGAGTCCTGATAAGGTGCAGCTTATCGCGGTAACCAAGACTGTCGGTGCAGCCGCTGTCATTGAGGCAATTGAGAGCGGCATTCAGGTCTTTGGTGAAAACAGGGTGCAGGAGGCAAAGAAGAAGATCCTGAGCGACGAGATTCTGGCCATGCCCGGGAAAATCGAATGGCATCTGATCGGCCACCTTCAGAAGAATAAGGCAAAGGACGCGGTGCAGCTCTTTGCGGTGATCCATACGGTTGATTCTGTTGAACTCGCTGAGGAACTTGATAGACAGGCGGAAAAGATCGGCAAGATACAGAGGGTGCTGGTTCAGGTAAAGCTCTCTGCAGAGGAAACAAAAAGTGGCGTGACAGAAAAGGGACTCCCTGAGCTTCTGGAAAAGATAGCGCAGCTGAAGCATCTGTGGCTTGAGGGTCTTATGACGATCCCCCCTTACCGCGACAATGCCCGGGATGTTGTCCCTTATTTCAGACGGCTGCGGGAATTAAGGGATGAGGCGGAGACGGCCGGGCTTAGTCTCCCGGAGCTTTCTATGGGCATGTCCCATGATTATGAGGCGGCCATAGAGGAGGGTGCCACTATGGTCAGAATAGGAACAGCAATATTTGGAGAGAGGTGAAGATATGATCGGATTTATCGGCGGCGGAAATATGGCAGAGGCCCTGATCAAGGGCATGACAGCAGAAGGCATGAAGGATATTGTTATTTCTGAGCCCCGGCAGGAGCGGGGGCAGGAGCTTGAAAAAATGTATGGGGTGAAGACGCTGCAGTCGGGCAGGGAAGTCGCTTCTTCCTGCGATATCATTATCCTGGCAGTGAAGCCTCAGATTATGGAAGCAGTCCTCGATGAAATTGGCGGTGACATCGATGATACAAAGACAGTTGTTTCGATCGCGGCCGGTATTACGCTTTCTTATCTTCAATCCAAACTAAAGACCGGCAAGATCATCAGGGTCATGCCGAACACGCCTGCCCTTATTCAGGAAGGCATGTCCGTGTACTCGCTCTGTGAATGTTTTACCGGCAGTGAGGTCAATATTGTCAAAAGCATTCTGATGTCTATCGGCAGGGTGATAGCGCTTCCGGAACGGCTCATGGATGCGGTGACTGCGGTCTCAGGCAGCGGCCCTGCCTTTATTGCGCTGTTTATCGAGGCAATGATCGAGGCCGGTGAAAAACTCGGGCTGAGCAGAAATGATGCGACAGAACTTGCGGTTCAGACAGCCCTGGGCACCGCAAAGCTGCTCGATACCGGCATGTCGCCTGAGAAGCTCAGGCAGATGGTCACCTCGCCGGGCGGCACGACCGCTGCAGGTCTGAAGGTCTTTGAAGAAAAAGGATTGAAACCGGTGGTCTTCGAAGCATTGCTTGCTGCAAGGGACCGGGCAGAGGAGCTTGGGAAAAAGGCCTGAGGGTTATTCATGAGTGCCGGAGCAGCTCCTTTCCCTTCATGGATAAAAAAGAGCGGGCCGTTGTAAAATAACGATCAAAATCAAACAGCGAGGTAAGAATGCTTATTGTCGGAAACCTGTTAATGGCAGTGGGGAGAATAGCTGACATGCTGCTGGAGATCTATAAATGGGTTGTGATCATAGCTGCGCTGATCAGCTGGGTCAGCCCTGATCCGTATAACCCTATTGTCCGTTTTCTCAGAAATGTGACAGAACCTGTTTTCCGGCCCATACGAAGGCTTTTTGGGAACAGGCTTGGGCCTGTGGATATTTCTCCGATCGTGGTAATCCTCGCCATCCTGTTCATCCAGATGGTGCTCATACGTTCACTAATTGAGATAGGCATCAAAATCAAAGGGGGAGTCGTCATATGAGAATCTCGCCGCTGGAAATCCAGCAGAAGCAGTTCAAGATGAAGTTCAGGGGATTCGATATCGAGGAGGTTTTCGGTTTTCTTGAGATTGTCCGTGAAGAGATGGAAGACCTGCTCAGGGAGAATTCAAACCTCAAGGAAAATATCCAGAGGGCCGAAAGCCAGATCAAGGAATACCGCGACATGGAGACAACGCTTCGGGAGACGCTCATGACTGCCCAGCAGATGGTCGAGGACTATAAGACGAATGCGAGAAAAGAGGCAGAACTCCTGCTCAAAGAGGCAGAGTTCAAGGTTGACTCCATGATCAAGGAGGCCCATGAGAAGGTGATCAAGATCCATGAAGACATAACGGATATGAAGGGCATCCGCCGCCATTTCAGGGAGGAACTGAAGAGGCTTGTAGAGGGTCATCTCAGGATGCTCGAAACCGATGAACGCTGGGAGACCAGCGACCGGGAAGTAATGCCCGAATGAGCAGCCAGCAGTACAAGACCCTGAAGGGCATGCAGGATATCCTGCCGCCTGACATCTTTCTCTGGCAGAAGGTAGAGCAGACTGCCCGGCAGATCTTTTCAACATATGGATTTCAGGAGATCAGAACACCGGTCATGGAATCCACGTCGGTCTTTTCGCGGTCCATCGGAGAGAGCACTGACATCGTCGAAAAGGAGATGTACACCTTCACGGATAAGGGAGACCGGAGCGTTTCCCTGCGGCCTGAAGGCACGGCCTCAGTTGTGCGCAGTTATGTGGAAAATCATCTTGATAAACTTCCGGCTCCCCAGAAGTTCTACTACGCAGGCCCCATGTTCCGGTACGAACGGCCCCAGTCCGGGAGATTCAGGCAGTTCTATCAGATCGGCGTCGAAGCCTTCGCTGACTCCAGTCCAAGGATGGACGCGGAGGTGATCGCAATGCTTGAGCGTCTGCTCTCAGGCATCGGGCTTGAAGGCGTTTCCTTTCAGATCAATTCCATCGGTTGCGGGCAGTGCAGACCGGGATATCGTGATGCCCTCCTCAGTTTTTTTTCTGAAAAGAAGGAGGACCTCTGCGATGACTGCAAGAGAAGATATGACAAGAATCCGCTGAGAATTCTTGATTGCAAGGCGAGCACCTGCCGGCAGCAGAGGCAGGGAGCTCCCAGGATAACGGATCATCTCTGCGAAGGCTGCAGGACCCATTTCGAAAAACTCCAGACCCTGCTGTCTCTCCTTCAGATATCCTATTCCCTCAATCCTGAAATGGTGAGGGGGCTTGATTATTACACCAGGACCACCTTTGAGGTGACGAGTCAGAGTCTCGGAGCGCAGAATGCCGTTGCAGCAGGCGGCAGATATGACAGACTGGTAAAAGAGTTCGGCGGACCTGAAACGCCTGCTATCGGCTTTGCCCTCGGCATGGAGAGGGTGATCGAACTGCTGAAGCTGACTGCACTCAGGTCAGCACCTTCTCCTTCTGTTTTCTTTGCCGTGCTTGGCGATGCAGCGGGCAGTGCATGCCTTGTCCTTGCCGAGCAGCTGAGAAAACAGGGCCGCTGGGTTGAAGTTGGGGATGCGGCAAGCTCACTGAAGAGCCAGATGCGAAGGGCTGACCGGATGGCAGTACGCCATGTTTTCATCATGGGAGACGATGAGCTGCGTTCAGGCATGCTGAAGTGGAAAAATCTTGCCGGGGCCGCCCAGGGAGAAGTTAAGCTTTCAGATATGGAATTATTTCTTGCCGGACAGTCCTGAGCGCAACATACTGCATTTTCGTCATTATCCTGCAGCCTCCTCTTTTATGGTAAAATCAAAGCGGTCATGAACCTCAAAAATTACATTCCGGGAACTCTTCTTCTCACCATGATTGCCTCTTTTTCACTCTATCTCGCTTCGCTTCACGCATCCTTTGATGCACTTGTTATTTCGATCCTTGTCGGTATGGTGATCGGAAACATTACGGGCAGGAGGGACTCGCTGAATTACGGCATGGATTTTGGAACAAAAGTACTTCTGCCTGTCGGCATCGCCCTTTATGGCATGCAGCTTTCCGTGAGCACCATCCGGCCCGGTCTTGTCTTCAGTATTTTCCTGGTCTTTTCTGCGCTCTTTGCCGGAACTCTGCTGCTTTCCCGTGTCTTTTCCCTGAGAAGCAACCTCTCCCTGCTGCTTGCCTCCGGGCTTTCGATCTGCGGGGCATCGGCCATCGCAATTATCTCTCCTCTTATTGGGGCAAAGCGGGAGGATACATCCATCTCGATACTTTCTGTTATGATGCTCGGCCTTCTCGGCATGATCTTCTATCCGCTTATGTATGATTTCTTCCCCCTGAGCAAGGACGAATTCAATTTTTTTGCCGGCACTACGCTCCCCATGATTGGGCAGGTGAGAGTGGCTGCAGCCAATGTATGCCCTGAATGTCTTGGCAGCGCACTGCAGATCAAGCTTATTCGTGTGGCGTTTCTGCTTTTTGTGGTGCCTCTTGTCGCTTTCAGGGCAGGGGGATCGGGGAGTAAGATCAAAATGCCCTGGTTCGCGGTGATGTTTCTTGTCCTTGCCATCCTGGTGAATACGGTTCCAGTCCTGAGGCAGTGGCAGGAGATCAGCAGGACAGTCAGTACATTCTGCTTTGCAGCAGGTCTGGCTGCTATCGGGTTCTCGGTGGATTTTGATGCCATAGTCGAGGAAGGCATGACTCCGCTTGGTATTGTCTTTGGCGTCTGGGCTGTTGTTCTTATTGTCATTTACCTCTTACGGACGGTGATCTGATGTTCAAGACACGGATTATCTATCGTTTCATCACGGTACTCCTGGTTTTTGCGCTGATGATCGTTGTTCCCTTCTCCCTGTCAGTGGTCAAACAGGCACAGAAGATGATCGAGGAGGAGGAAAAGGTTGAACAGGTCCAGTCCGAAGAATACAGGAATATGCACAGGGAGTTTACGGACAGACTGGTCGGGCAGATGCTTCCTTTCATATTTTATATCCTTGTCCTTTCCTTCATTATGGCCATCTTTTTTCTCAGGACCCTGCTCATATCACTCAAGAATCTGCAGAAAGGGTCCCGGGCGCTTCAGGAGGGCAGGCTCGACACCCGGCTTCCGGTCATCTCGGATGACGAACTGGGGGATGTGACGCGAACCTTCAACGATATGGCAGAATCATTGAAAAATAAGACCCTGGAACTCGGCAAAAAGGACCTGTACATCAATGCCATGCTCGATCCCCTCTGGGTTGTTGACATCGAGGACCGCGTGACCGATATCAATCCTGCCTTTACGCGGCTCTTTGGCTACTCGCGCGAGAATATGATAGGGTCTTCGGTTTATGATTTTGTCGACGAAAGGAATGGTTCGATCCTCCGGAGGCAGATCGAAGAGATGCTCGACAGGGGGGAATCGTCCATATATGAGATGAATGTCCTTTCCAAAAACGGTGTACAGATCCCGGTGCTCATAAGCGGTTCTCCTATCTACTCGGGCGACAGGATCGTTGCCAAGATTGGTGTTCTCAAGGACTTCAGGGAGCAGAGCAGTCTGCGCAATGACCTGCAGCAGTCTCTGGATTATATCGAGACGATCATGGACAGTATTCCCGACGAGATCGTGGTGATAGACAGGAACTACCGCATAAACATGGCCAACAGGGTGTCAATGCTGAATGCTGAGCGCGACCTTACCGGCGAGCTTTGCCACCATGCTCTTCACGGCTCCTCGGTGCCCTGCTGGACTAACGGCTTTGAATGTCCCACCCAGATCGTGTTCAGCACGGGCAAGACCCATAAAACCGTTCACGAGCATCTGGAGCCTGATGGCCAAAAGAAATACCATGAGATCATCGCGAGTCCGGTTACTGACCCTTCAGGCAAGGTCCTTCATGTGATTGAACTTCTTCGTGATATTACGGACAGGATGAAGAGCGAAGAACAGATCGTTCAGAAGAACATGGAATTGACTGCACTTAACAATATTTCCAGTATTCTCAACCGGTCGCTCAAGCCGGACGACATATTCGCCAAGGTCCTTGACAAGATGATCGAGATGCTCGACATGGATGGCGGCGGCATCTTTTTCCTTGATGAGGCAGCCAAAGAGATGACCTGCCAGTACCATAAAGGCGTATCAGAGGACTACGTGAAGATGATCGGCAGAATACGGCTTGGCGACGATGTCCCCGGAAAGGTGGCGGTAACCGGTCAGCTTATCACTACGTCGGATATTGCAAAGGATGCGAGGATAGAACGTTCTGTCATGAAACATTCCGGCATGAGGGGGTACTGCTGCATTCCGATCAAGGGCAAGGAGAGGATTATCGGTGTTTTCTGTCTCTTCAGTTT
Organism: Nitrospirota bacterium; assembly: GCA_016217675.1. Classification (GTDB taxonomy): domain Bacteria; phylum Nitrospirota; class Thermodesulfovibrionia; order Thermodesulfovibrionales; family UBA6898; genus UBA6898. The sequence continues at coordinate 7,252 of JACRHC010000052.1, read as the reverse complement.
CCAGACCCATCTGTTTACCGTCGAAGAAGAGAATATCCTTTCAGCCATAGGTGAAATGACCGGTATGGCGCTGGAGAACATCAGGCTCTATGAGAGGATGCGTTCCCTCTTTGAGCAGCAGAGAAACAGGTGGGCTGACGAGCACCAGCAGCTCCTGCATATTTCAGGCAGACTCGGGGCTGCAGTTGATATCGAGGACAGCATGAAGCAGGTGCTTGGCCTTATGAAAAAGGTCTTCAGGTCGGATTTCGTCTGGATGCTGTCGCATGATCAGGGCCATAACCTTTTGCTGAGGTTTGCTACCGAAGTGTCAGAAAAGGAAGGAACGGTCGTATACCCCTCTGATGTGAGCTCCATTGAGAAATACGCACTCAGTAAGCGGCATTCGGTCGTAGTGAACGATATCCGCTCAGAGGAGAAGTTCTATATCTCCCAGGACGTTTCCTCCTATCATTCGGCAGTGGCTGTGCCGATGTTTGTGGGAGAAAAACCTGTCGGCGTCTGCTCGCTGTATTACTCCATGCACAGGGAATTCCGTGAAGAGGACCTGCGCTTTATGGAGATCATTACCAATATGATCTCAGTTGCCATAGAGCGTTCCGAGTTTTATGCCCGTGCCGGCAAGGAAAAGGAACTCGCTGACACGATCCTGCAGAGTGTGCAGGAGGGTATCATGACCGTTGACATCGGAGGCCGTATCATATCCGTAAATCAGGCCTTTGAAAAAATGACCGGTATCCGGCCCGAACGGGCGATCACGCTGCCGGTCTGCGAAGTCTTCAGGTTCAGTGAGGAGAACATTTCGTTCCGCCTGCTTCTTGGTGAAAGCGTTGAAGAGGCAAAGCAGGGCATATCGACCACGCGGTCTTCAGCCGTGACAACACTCTACGGCAACAGGGTCCCGGTTACCATCACGAGTTCGCCTATCCTGGACAGGAACGGCGTGGTCACAGGGATCGTGAACCTGGTGCGGGATGTCAGCAGAGAGAAGGAACTGGATAAGATGAAGACAGAGCTGATACGGTCTGTTTCCCATGAATTCAGGACGCCGCTTTCAGCGATTGTGGGTATGACCGAGATGCTGCTCCACGGTGATGTGGAAGATGAAAAGGTGAATAAATACCTCGGTACCATACGCAATGAGGGGGTCAGGCTGTCCAAAATGGTTACTGAGCTGCTGAGCATTGCCAGGATCGAGAGTGGGAAAGAAACGCTGAAATTCAGCTCTCTGGACCTCAATGAACTTATGAAGGAAATTACCGAGGCCTTCGGCCCGCTGCTCTCGAATAAAAATGCGGTACTTACCTATGATCTCGGCGGCATCAGGACTATCGTGGCTGACGAAGGGAAGTTGAAACAACTCCTGATCAACTTTATTGATAACTCGTTAACATTCTCTGATGAAGGGTGTATTATAAATGTGGCAGCGAAGCGTCATGATGCCATGCTTGAGATCAGCGTAACCGATAACGGCTGGGGTATTCCTGATGAGGATATCGCCCATCTGTCGGAGCGGTTTTACCGTGGCAGGCATGGCGACAGGGTAAAAGGCACGGGCCTTGGCCTTGCACTTTGCCAGGAAATCCTCAGTATGCTTAATGGCAGCATGAGCATTACGAGCAAACTCGGTGAAGGAACGAAAATAACAATGAGCATTCCACACAGGGAGGTTCCATGAGCAAAGTTATTGTGATCGATGATGAACCCTTTATTTTGATGATGATAGAGGACAAGCTCAAAAAGGCGAAAATCGATGTCACGACCCTGCGCGAAAGCAGAAATGCCCTTGCCGTGATCAGGCAGCATAAACCGGAACTCATTATCCTCGACTGGATGATGCCGGAACTGAGCGGCATAGATCTCTGCAAGATGATCAAGGCAGATCCTGAGCTCAAAGACATACCTATTTTTATGCTGACGGCAAAGGGCCAGGATTCTGATGAGCAGCAGGGCATCCAGTGCGGCGTGAGCCGTTACATTACCAAGCCGTTCAGCCCCAGGTCACTTCTCGAAATGGTGCAGGAGACGATTGGAAAATCCTGATTATCAGCAGGACCTGACGGCTACTATTCAGGAACTCAGCATCGCTTATGAGGAACTCTCTCTCCTCTATAAGGTGTCCGGGATCTTTTCGTCTCTCAGCATCGATGACATCTGCAGCCGCATGATCGATGAGGCGATCGATACCATCGGCGTGAGGACTGCTGCAATTCTCTTCCATGATGAAAAGAACGATCACCTCTTTACCAAGACCTCCAAAGGTGCATGGGACATTGACAGAACATTTCCGAGAGACCAGGCGGTCATATGGAAATCGATCGAATCAAAAAAGCCTTCGGCCTTCTGCCGGGTGGCAGATTCGCAATACCGCGGTTATATCCCGGGCATCAAATCGATCATGGTATGCCCTATTCTGGGCAAGGCCAAGACTATTGGCGCCATTGTTGTGGCTGACAAGGAGGATGACCAGGAGTTCTTTTCCCATGACTCCAAACTCCTGATGGCCATCACCTCGCAGGCAGGTCTTGCCATAGAAAATGCTTTTCTCTATGCGGAATTGGAGGCTTTGCTTGTCGGTGCGATCAAATCTCTGGTCAAGGCCCTTGAAGCAACCTCATACTGGACTGCAGGACATACGGAGCGGGTGACGGAATATGCCATTTCTATCGGCAGAATACTCGATCTGGACGGCGATACACTCGAAAAGCTGAAAATTTGCTCGCTCCTGCATGATATCGGCAAGATAGCCACACCAAGAGAGATTCTGAACAAGAGCGAGGAGTTAAGTGAAAGCGAATGGATAGAGATGAAGAAACATCCCGGCGTGGGTGCTGAAATATTAGGAGAAATGAAACAGTTCAAGGATGTTATCCTTGGCATTAAATACCATCACGAACACTGGGACGGCAGAAAGAGCATCTTCGGACTGAAAAACGAACAGATTCCGCTGTTGGCCAGGATCCTGTCTGTTGCCGACACCTTTGATGCGCTTACCTCTGACCGGCCGTACCGTCCCAAGAGGTCAAGGGAAGAGGCTGCGAAGGAGATAGAGAGATGTTCAGGGTCCCAGTTTGATCCTGAGATCGTCAAGGCGTTTCTCGGATGGGCCGATTTATCTACCCGACAACATTAAACTCCCTGACCCTGAATTTTACCCCTAACTCTTTTGCGATCTCTGCACATTTTGCCACATCGACTTCAGGCAGGTTTACGATCGTCACCTGAACATCAGGCACTACATCCTTTATCCTTCGCGTAAAACTGAGGACCTCTTCATATGCCTGCGGGAAAGAGGGCCTGCAGATCCTGTTATAGGTCTCTGCATCCTGCGCATCAAGGCTTATGGACACACTGTCCACCAGGCCCTTAAGCTCTGGAATAATGTCCCGCCTGTGGATCAGGTTTGCATGACCGTTTGTATTGATCCTGATGCTGCCGCCCTGATCTTTGACCCATTGGGCAATCTGCTTCACCACATCGAGCCGCTCCAGCGGCTCACCATACCCGCAGAAGACGATCTCCTTAAACCGTGAAGGATCGCCGATCTCTTTTTTCAGTTCCTCTACCGACGGCTCATGTGACAGGCTCAGTCTATGGCCTTTTACAAAATCTGAGTTGAACTTAACGCAAAAAGAGCATTTATTCGTGCAGCGGTTGGTTATATTCAGGTAGAGGCTGTCCCGTATCTGGTAAGTTATCTCTCCTTTTTCAGGGACTGTCCCTATGCTGAAAAGCCTCCTGGCATTGAGGGTCGTGATACGCGACAGGTCCTGCAGGCTTATGCCTCTCAGTTCCGCGATTTTTTTTGCGGTGTTAACAATAAAGGCAGGTTCATTGCGTCTGCCCCGGAAGGGTTCAGGCGTAAGATACGGAGCATCCGTCTCGATCAGCAGATAGTCATCCGGTATCCTGCGAGCAATGTCCTGCAGGCCCACAGCCTTCCTGAAAGTTACCGGTCCTGCGATCGAGATATAAAAGCCTAAGGCCATGACCTGCTCAGCCATAGCTTCGTTTCCTGAGAAGCAGTGAAAAACGCCGCGGCTGACACCTGATTCCCTGACGCTATTCAGGGTGTCTTCATCCGCTTCGCGGCTGTGGATGATAACAGGCAGGCCTGTCTCATTTGCCAGTTCAAGCTGCTTCCGAAAGACTATTCGCTGCAGGTCCCTTGGAGAGTGATCGTAGTGATAATCAAGGCCTGTCTCTCCGAGCGCGATCACCTTCTGCTTTTGGGTCAGTTCCTGGAGAAGGGCGTACGTCTGATCGGTAAAGTCTTTTGCCTCATGGGGATGTATACCGACAGAGCAGTAGATGAAGTCATACAGTTCAGCAAGCTGTACACCCTGCAGCGTTCCCTCAAGGTCAGAGCCAATCGTGATCATGGCCTCAAGGCCTGCCTCCCTGGCCCGCTTGATGACCTCTTCACGGTCAGCATCGAATTCCTTCATCTCGATATGACAGTGGGTGTCGATGAAGGACGGTGATGGGTGATGGGTGATGGGTGATGAGTCAGGCAAGGGCAAGCCGGGGCTGTCTTTCTCTCCCATTACTGATTACACATTACCCGTTACTGTCTTCATGCGCCGAACTTCTTGAGCCGCAGGCTATTGGCAAGCATGAACGACATGAGCTGAACAGTTGGAAAAATCCCCAATTCCCCCTTAGTGCATTCCCGCTCAGAGAAGGAGGAGCAGAGCCCTCCGAGCACGTACGGTGATTTTAACAGTATGGGTACAGGATGCCAGCTATGGCCTTTCATGAGGGCAGGGGTTGAGTGATCGCCGGTTATGGCAAGGACATCAGGGTTCAGTTCCATGATCTTTGGAAGAAGCGCATCGAACTCTTCGATCCTCTTCGTCTTCTCGGCAAAATTGCCGTCCTCACCGTAAGAGTCGACCTTCTTGACATGCAGAAAGAAGAAATCGTATTTGTTATACTGCTCTTTCAGAAATGCTATCTCATCCTCAACGGTACCCTCCAGAACAGGAGCATGCATGCCGACCAGGGTTGCAAGGCCGCGGTACATGGGATAGGTCGCTATGGCAAGGGAACTCAGTCCGTATGCCTCCTCAAAGGTCTGGATGTCCGGCATACCGGAAAAACCCCTCATAAGCGCGAAATTTGCCCGTTCTTCGTTTTTCAGGATCTCGTGCACCTGTTCTATGATCTTTCCGGCTGTAGCTGCGACTTTTTCTGCGTTCTTCGAAAGAGGTTGAGGCGCAAGCGGTGCCTTGCCCTCTTGCTGGGGGTCAGTGTCAGGGAGCTGAGCCGCATCTTTCTCAAGTTCTTCAGGAAAACGCATGACAACAGCAAAACGGTGCTCCATGCCTGCTGCAAAGGTGATCTCGGCATCATCGACCTTTGTGATCTCTTTCTGGAGCCGCTCAGTCAGTCTTCTGCTCTGGTCAGTCGGTATGCGTCCTGCCCGCCGGTCAATAATCAATCCATCCTTAATGGTGGCATAGTTGCACCGCACCGCCACGTCAGTTTTTCTGATCTCAAGACCGAGCCCGAGTGCCTCGAGGATGCCTCTGCCGATCTGAAACTCAAGTGGGTCATAGCCGAACAGAGAAAGATGGCCGGGGCCGCTGCCGGGTGTTATGCCCGGAGCAACAGGGATATGCAGGCCGCAGGCTGACGCCCGGGCGAGGCTGTCCATGTTCGGCGTTGCCGCGGTCTCAAGCTCGGTCTTTCCGTTGACCGGAAGGCCGCCAAGGCCGTCAAGGACCACGAGCACGATCTTTGAGTTGTTCTTTTGAACCAGGCTTCTCAGGATTTTCTGCATGGGTTGAATATTACTGCAAAGGCGGGTCTCTTTTCAAGAAATACAACCGCAATTTAAAAACAGCTGCTCAGGTATAGTGAGATGTAATGCAGGGCTCCTGATATATCCAAACGGGCCTGTCCTGGCATGAACTATCCTATCGGGCAATCGCCTGTCTGTCAACTATAGCACGCGTTTAGCATCTACGTCCCCAAAGTGGGCTACACTGAAAGTCATCCGCGCGGTTGTTAGATAATTTTCCGCACCCCTGTCTTTCCACCGTCTATGATAAAATATATCAATGTCTAAAAGAGGAGGTTAAACAATGAAAGCCATAACTGTTGAGACCCTTTATAAAAAGGTTCTTGAATTGCAGCGAGATGTTGTTCAGATTAAAAAAGGTCTCTTGGAAGAGCCCGAGTTAAGGGCTGAGTTTATCCAAAGAATGAGAGACATTGACCTCGAAAAGTCTGTCATGGTTAATGACTTTGGGAAGAGATACGGCCTGAAATAGTGTATAGACTCGCCATTAAAGAAAGCCTCGACAAGAAATTCAAGAGGCTTCAGAAAAAAGACATGGAAATGCTGCAATTGATTGACAGAAAGGTGCAAGATATTCTTGTCGATCCTTACCGGTTTAAACCATTAAGAAAACCCCTGCAGAATAAAAGAAGAGTTCATGTTGCCGGTTCATTTGTTCTTGTCTATGAAATTAATGAAAAAGAGAAAATAGTTGCCCTGTTAGACTTTGACCATCACGATAATGTTTACAAAGCGTAAAAGTATCAGTATTCGACCAATACGACACCAGCCCGGAAGGAACTCTGGGACGCTCCTTCTCAAGCAAGCAGGCAGACAGCCTGGGCCGCGATCCCTTAGCCTCTGCCGATAAATCCCATGCCCTCATTTGTCTTTGCCTTGATATTGATCTGTTCTGCAGAGATACCGGCCCGGGATAGCGCCGCCGATTAGTGTCATTCATCCTCATATATCCAAACGGGCCTGTCGTGGCATGAATGGGCTATCGCCTGTCTGTCAACTATGATTACGCGTTTAGAATCTACGTCCCCAAAGTGCTGCCGCGGTATGGCTCTTCCATGCCGATCGGCGCAAAGTCAGGATACTCGCGGCTTTCAGTTCGGTGAGCATCTAAAAGAGCTGTCGTGATTTTGGCCTCCTTTTTGAAAAAGCATATCTGTATCAGCAGGACAACGTCCATACAAAAAGGCAATTTTGCCTGGTAGCGCTTTTCAGGCGGTCGGACAGGACAACTCTAAGTTGTCTCGTTCCTTAACGCCAATATAAAAAAATAAAGAGATATAGCCACACCGCTGATATAAAGATAAATATTGTTAGCGCCGGATGAAAAGGGCCGCCTTTGGCGGGCCGAAGGTGGCGGTTGTAGTTTCAGAGCAGTTCCTGCCTTTTAAATTCTTCGTAAGATTCTTTCCAGTCCTCCCAAGCCTTATAGAATTACTACCTGAACAT